>CAZQJB010000007.1:0-18477 GCA_964593115.1 uncultured Aquificales bacterium | reverse complement strand
CCTTAGTTTTTTGAAGTAGGCTATCGAGAAGGTGGTGATGAGTAGCAGTAGGGTCAATATGCCACTCAGGATACAGAGCAGTACAGACCAGTTCTTAACGATTATGATGTTCCCCTTTGACACCATCTCTTTCAACTCGGGTTCAAGATGGACTATCAGGTGGAAAAATATCTTTCTGGCCTCGTTTTCTGGTATCCATTCCTTTGATTTACCATGACGATAGGTTATCCCAAGCAACCAGTCCTGGTAGGCTCTGCGCGAAAGGGCGGTCTCTGCAGAGTGGCACTTTGTGCAGTCCTTCTCGAAAAGCCTTTGGGCCTCTTTCTTGTTGTGCTTGAGATAGGTTGCCGTCTCTTTTGGCAGCGAGTACCCCTTCTCTGCGCTTAGAGAACTTGATTGTCCAACTATTAGGGTGACTGTAACTGCAATCATGGTCAAAAAGATGGTTGCTCTGCGAGTTCCCAACAAGCCGATATCCCTCCTTTCTGTGAACTATTGTGAAAGTGTGATCTTAGGCGTGTAGCCCGATATCTTGCCCTCTCTGTCTGCAACGCCTATCAGGAAGACAGCACCGCCTGGAAAGTGCCCGTTGTTCGTTGAACCCCATTCGGCGTGGTCGTGAACCGCCCACCATCCTGGAATCTGGGGACGGAGTATGATGTCTTTGGCCTGGCCCGGGAATATAGGCACCACGTTCACCTTGTATGGCCGGTCAAGGGTGTTTCCGTCTATTGCCACAACCAAGACCTGCATGCCGTGAAAGTGCAGGTAGTGGGGAAGGTTTCCCGCGTTTATCAACCTTAGCCTTGTGGTCTCTCCCACCCGTGTCTTGATGGGGGGAATCAGTGGATATGGATGACCGTTAATCAGGTGATAGTTGTAGTGGGGTTTTGGTATTCCTTTCAGGTAGGGGCTTTTGTATCCGTTCTCTACGGCCTTTTCGTACTGGGCCACGCTGGTGAATAGTCTATCTTCTTTTGACTCGCCTTTTTTGCCCTCCATGGAGTGCATCTTCTCCATCATGGTTAGCATCTTGGATTGCCAGGCAGGGTCTATGCTGTCGATCATCAGCACCCGGTCTTGAGAAACGTGGTATCTCTTGTTCAGGTCTCTCTTCGGGTCCCTTGGGTGGACTATCAGGGGACCGTACATGCCAGAGCTTATGTGCAGTAGGGTGCTCCAGTGGCAGTGCCAAAAGTGGGTGCCTGCAGGTTCGGCAATGAACCTGTACGTGTAAGAGCCCCCTGGTTCTATGGGATCCTGGGTCACATAAGGCACGCCATCCTCCTTATTGGGTATCTCCATTCCGTGCCAATGAATGGTGTGTGGCAGCAAAGAGCCGTTGATCACCTTAACCTCCACAAGGTCTCCCTGGTTCACCTCTATGGTGGGGCCTGGGATCTGGCCATTTATCATCAACGACTTCACCGTAACATCGGGTAGTATGTTCCAGGTCCCGGTTGTTATCATGAAGGTGTAGCTTTTGACCTGTTTCGCCTCACAGTGAACCGCTGGCAACAGCAGCAGCGCCGCCACAAAAACGGCAAGCCTTCTTTTTCTCATCGTCCTCCTCCTCTACACGGTTATGTCGTTAATATACATGGAATTAAGGGGGGGGGGGGTAACATCCATTAACTTCTGACAGAGCCCCCTATGGCATAGATTATATCCTCCCATGACCTTCCGACTTTACCAATGGAAGGACATGATTGTCAACGGGGAATAACTGCTGGATATTGCCGTCTGGATGCCTGGTCTGGTCTCCCAGAAGTGGTCGATATGCCAGGATATCCTTTGGTAGAAGGTGTGGCGCCCCCGAGAGGACTTGAACCTCTGACCTACGGATTAGGAATCCGTTGCTCTATCCTGCTGAGCTACGGGGGCGCATTTACGAGCGGGGCCAATAATCCAAAATCGCCCTTGAAAATGCAAGGGGTGATTCATCCCATTTCTCTTGTGGCAACTACCCCTTGAACTCCTCGAAGCGGTAGAATTTTTCGCCTCCTATTGAGAATAGCATGTGGTCTTCACCCTCTTCCACAAGGGTGCCCTCTATCTGCCTGTGACTCTCGAAATCGAAGAACTGTACCACGTGGGTCGGGCCTTCGCCTGTCAGCCTCTTCATCTTCAGGTGGGAGCACCTGCTTCGCCTCTTCCAGTCTCCTACCTCCATGGTTACCCAGTAGAACCTGTTGGGACTCACCTGCATCTGCCTATCACCTCCCCATGGTCTTTCACTGTTCAACTAACAGAAGTGGCCTTCAAGAAAAAGGGGAGGGCGTGTGGCCCTCCCCGTCAACAGGGGGGTTGGGTGTTCTGTTTAAACCAGCCGGCACTTGTAGCCGTAGCAGTGTATTCCAGCCTCGCCCTCGCTGAATATCTTTCTGAAGACGATCTCTACCTCTTTACCCACTTCAATCTGGTCTAAGGGGGTGTCGCACACCTGGCACTGCAACCTTCCTCCCCCTTCCAGTTCCACCAGTGCCACTGCAAAGGGCTTCTGGTACTTGAAGTTTTCGGGAGGGGTGCGGATAATGGTGTACGAGAGTATCTTGCCCTTCCACTCCAGGTTGCAGGGCTCGAACTCCTCTGACCCGCAGGGGCATACCAGGCGGGGGGGCAGAAAGACCTTGCCGCACTTCTTGCACCTGTTCCCCTCCAGGCGGTAGCGCTGGGGCATCTCCTTGTAGTGTCTGGGAACTATCATCACTCCACCTCCAGAATGTGAACCACCGAGCTTCCACCAGAGCCTCCCATGTTCTGGGCCAGGCCTCTCTTGGGACTCTTGAGCTGGCGCTCTCCCGCGGTGCCCCTTAGTTGCTCCACGAGCTCCACTATCTGGGCCACTCCCGTGGCGCCCACCGGGTGCCCCTTGGACTTGAGGCCACCACTGGTGTTGATGGGTATCTTGCCGTCAAGGGCGGTGTTACCTGCCTCTGAGAACGGGCCACCCTGGCCCTTCTCGCAGAAGCCCAGCGCCTCTATGCAGCAGATCTCGGCGATGGTGAAGCAGTCGTGAACCTCGGCAAAGTCTATATCTTCGGGTTTCAGGCCTGCCATCTTGTAGGCGGCCTTGCCCGCGTTGTGCACGGCGTCCAAGAAGGTGATATCTTCGCGTTGGTGAAGGGCTATGGTGGATGTTGCCGCCCCCGAGCCCACCACCTTGATGATGGTGTCTGTGTACTTCTTTGCCATCTCGGCGGGACATAGAATCACCGCCGCGGCACCGTCGGTGACGGGAGAGCAGTCCATTAGCCCCAGGGGATCGGCCACCGGGGTGGCATTAAGCACCGTGTCTATGGTTATCTTCATGGGGAACTGGGCATTGGGGTTCTTGGAGCCGTTGTCGTGGTTCTTCACCGCCACTGCTGCCATCTGACGCCTGGTGGTTCCGTACTTCTCCATGTGGGCCTTTGCGATCATCGCGTAGAGGCCCGGGAAGGTGTTGCCGTGAAATGCCTCGTACTCCTGGTCTGCGGCAGATGCCAGGGCAAAGGTGGCGTCTGCACCGGTCATCATCTTCTCCACACCGCCCACGAGCACGATGTCACTGATACCAGAGGCTACCTCGATGAAGCCCAGCCTGAAGGCAAGGCCCCCAGATGCACATGCCGACTCGATGCGGTAGGCAGGAACCGGGTTCACGCCAAGGTAGTCTGCCATGAGCGAGCCCAGGTGCTCCTGGGCGCAGAAGAGGCCGCTGGTCATGCAACCCACGTACATGGAGTCGATGTGGTCCACGCCGGCGTCCTTCATGGCCTTCAATGCTGCCTCCACGTAGAGCTCTCTAAGGTTCTGCCACCAGAGCACTCCGAACTTGGTCATTCCTATTCCGATAACGGCCACGTCTCTCATTCTGCTCCTCCTTACACCGAGGGGTTCAGGTGTATCTTACCCCGGAACTTGGCGTACTGGCCGTAGGTGAGATACTGCTTCTTGTTTGTGTGAATGAGGTCCCACAGGTGGGGAACCATGCCTCGCACCTCGTTGATTCTCTCGGTCACCCTGAAGATGAAAGAGTCTGACCCGGCGCCTGAACCGAAGGAGACCATGAGAATCAGGTCTCCGGGCTGGGCTGCCTTGTCAAGGGTGGCGCTCAACCCGTTGGGTGATGCCCCAGAGTATGTGTTGCCCTGCCAGGGAACCACCCATCCTGGCTCTATCTGCTCTTTCTTGAAGCCCAGTTTTGCCCCGGCTCGAAGCGGGAACTTGCCGTTGGGCATGTGGAACACCGCCCACTTGATGTCTTTTGCAGTCAACCCTGCCATCTCCATGATGTTCCTGCCTGCTGACACCACGTGCTTGAAGTAGGCGGGCTCGCCGGTGAAACGGCCGCCGTGCTGTGGGTACATCTGGTGCTCCCTGCGCCAGAAGTCTGGTGTGTCCGTGGTGTAAGAGTAGGTGTAGAGAACCTCTGCTATCAGTTTCTTCTCGTCTGATCCGAAGATGAATGCCGAGCCACCTGCCGCGGCTGAGTACTCGAGGGCATCGGCGGGGGCACCCTGCGAGGTGTCTGCCCCGATGGCCATGGCGTACTTCATGTTGCCCGACTTCACGTGCGAGTAGGCCACGAACATCGCCTCTGCGCCGGCCTTACACGCAAACTCGTAGTCGGCTATGTGGATCTCTGGTGTCATCCCAAGGGCCTGTGCCACCACAGTTCCCGAGGGCTTCACCGCGTAGGGGTGGGACTCTGAACCTATGTAGAGGGCACCGATCTCCTTGGGGTCTATACCTGCCCTCACCAGGGCGTACTTGGCCGCCTGGTAGGCTATGGTGATGGTGTCTTCGTCCTGTCCAGGTACCGTCTTCTCGTAGAGAAGCAGGCCTCTCTTTATCACCTCGGGATCGTCTCCCCATTGGGCGGCGATCTCTTCGGCCTTGATACGGTACCTTGGCACATAGGCCCCGTATCCAATGATTCCTACTGCCATGCCGTTCCTCCTCTCGTCTCGATCTTGACCACCATAAGACCACACTCGTTTAGTATTGTCAACTCTGTTTTGGTTATACTTAAATCACACCTGCATCACCCCGTGTTTCTTGGGATACCTGAGCTCCCCGGGTTTCCTGCTGTAGTACGAGAACCGGGCGATCACCTCTTTCCTTAGGTTCTGGGGTACGATCACGTCGTCCACGATGAGGTCTGCCGCCACCTTGTAGATGTTCACCTGGTCGCTGTACTCTTTCTGCTTCTCCATGCGAAACTTCATCTGCTCTTTCTTGTCCTCTATCTCTTGTATCTTGTTGTAATAGACAGCGTTGACCGCTGCCTCGGGCCCCATCACTGCCACCATGGCCCCGGGAAAGGCGAGGCAGGCGTCTGGCTCGTGGGAGGGCCCGCACATGGCGTAGAGCCCTGCTCCGTAGGCCTTTCTGATGATCACGGATATCTTTGGCACCGTGGCCTCTGAGACGGCATAGAGCATCTTGCAACCGTGGCGCAGTATTCCTGCCTTCTCCACCGCTGAACCTATCATGAAACCCGGAACATCCATGAGGTAGAGAAGCGGGATGTTGAAGGCGTCACAAAGCCTGATGAACCTGCATGCCTTGTCGGCTGAGTCCACGAAGAGCACCCCGCCCTTCACCTTGGGCTGGTTGGCTATTATGCCCACGGGCTGGCCGTTTATGCGGCAGAAACCGGTGATTATCTCTTGTGCCCACAGCTTCTTCATCTCGAACCAGCTTCCCTTGTCTATGAGGCGCCAGATCACCTCGTACATGTCGAAGGGCTGGTTCTGGTTGGCAGGCACCACCTTCTCGATGTCTTCCAGTGACTTCTCGGGCTCCTCCGGCTCGTAGAGGGGCGGATCCTCCGAGTAGTTGGCGGGGAAGTAGGAGAGGTAATCTTTGACCGCTTGAAGGGCCTCCTCTTCGCTCTTTGCGAATACGTCGGCCACTCCGCTCACGGCACAGTGCATTCTGGCACCTCCCATATCCTCAAGGGACACCTTTTCGCCTATGGTCACCTCTGCCATGCGTGGGGAGCCCAGGTACATGGCGCCGAGCTTGTCAACGGCGATGATCACGTCACAGAATGTGGGTATGTAGGCCCCTCCAGCAGCCGATGGCCCAGAGAGCACGCATATCTGGGGAATCATCCCCGACATCAGGGCCTGTAGGTGAAATATGCGTCCTGCGTGCCTGCGTCCCGGAAAGCAGAAGAGCTGGTCGGTTATGCGAAGCCCCGCAGAGTCAACGAGGTAGATGATGGGGATGTGGAGCCTCATGGCGGTCTCCTGGATGCGTATTATCTTCTCTACGGTCCTTGGACCCCACGAACCTGCCTTGACACTAAAGTCGTTGGCCATGACCGCCACTTCCCTTCCCTCTATGCGTCCAAGTACGGTGACCACCCCGTCTGCTGCAAGCTCTTCGTCCAGGCAGTTTGCCATGAGGCCGTCTTCCACCATGCTGCCGGGATCCAGCAGTATCTCGAGGCGCTCGCGGCAGAGCAGCTTACCGTACTCCTCTTTCACCCTCTTCCTGTGCCGCTCGGGGCCCATCTGGAGGATTCTCTCCCTTACTGCGGCCAGTTCTTCTCCCTTTGTAGCCATCTCTCTCGCCTCCTCTCTAACTTTCAACCCCGTTTCCTGCCTGACTCAGCGTCCCTTGTAACGTGGCTCCCTCTTCTCCCTGAAGGCGGCCAGTCCTTCCAGCCTGTCTTCGGTGGGAACGATCACGTCGTAGCAGCGTGCCTCGATGGCGAGGCCCGTTGATATGTCCACCTCTGAGCCGCGGTTTATGGCCTCTTTGGCCATGGCCAGGGCTATGGGGCCGTTTTTGGCTATTGATTGGGCCACCTGCCATCCAACCTCTATGAGCCTGTCCCTCGGAACCACTTGGTTCACCAGTGCCAAAGAGTAGGCCTCCCTGGCGTCCACCCGCCTGGCGGTGAATATGAGCTCCTTGGCCCTTGCCACGCCCACCACCCGGGGCAGCCTCTGGGTGCCGCCGGCCCCGGGTATTATGCCCAGGCTGGTCTCGGTGAGGCCCATAGTGGCTCCCTCTGCGGCTATGCGGATGTCGCAGGCCAATGCCATCTCGAGCCCGCCCCCGAATGCCCCGCCGTTTATGAGGGCTATTACCGGTTTGGGCATCTCTTGCAGCATCCCAAAGGTGCCGCGTATCTTGGCCACGAAGCTGGCCACCTCGTTTTCGGGCATGGTGGCACGCTCTTTAAGGTCGGCACCTGCGCAGAATGAGGGTCCCCTGCCCGTGAGCATCACAACCCGCACCTCGGGGTCGTGCCAGCACTCATCCAGGGCCTCTCTAATGGCGTTCAGCAGGGACTTGCTCAGGGCGTTGTGCTGCCTTGGCCGGTTGAGACTTAGCAGGGTTGCGAAACCCCTTTGCTCCTTCTCTATGAGGGTCTCTTTCTCCATCACTCCAAAATTGCCACCACGTCGCCTTCGTTGATGAAGTCACCAACGTCAACCTTCAGCTCTTTCACCACCCCACCAATCTCGGCCTCGAAGGGGATCATCATTTTCATGGACTCGACCACCAGCACCTCGTCTCCCTTCTCGATGGTGTCACCAACGTTCACCTTCACCTCGGCCACCACTCCTGCCATGGAACTGATCAGCTCTGCCATTCTTTTGCTCCTCCTTCAAATTAGGTTGATGAATCCCGTGTGTATCTCCCCGCTCCTGAAGAGGGGGCTCTTCAACGCCTTTAAGTGGAAGGGGATGTTCGTCTTTATCCCTTCTACCTTGGTGCCATCGAGCAGCTTCAGCATGGTCTCTATGGCCTCGTCCCTGGTGGCTCCCCAGCTTACGAACTTTGCAAGCAGGGGATCGTAGTAGGGTGTCACCGTGTCACCCTCTCTCACCCCGGTATCTATCCTCGTGTTCTCAACCTGGGGGACCTCCCACCTTGCAAGTTTTCCAGGGGAGGGCATGAAGTTCTTATCGGGGTCTTCGGCGTAGATGCGGCACTCGATTGAGTGGCCGTTAAGGGGTATCTCCTCTTGCTCCAGAGAGATGGGCTCCCCTGAGGCTATGCGTATCTGCCACTGCACCAGGTCTTCTCCCGTGGTCATCTCGGTCACTGGATGCTCCACCTGTATGCGGGTGTTCATCTCGAGGAAGTAGAAGTTCTTTTCTGCGTCCATGAGAAACTCCACGGTGCCGGCGTTCACGTAGCCTATGGCCTTGGCGGCGGCCACGGCGGCCTCTCCCATCCTTCTTCTGAGCTCACCGTCCACCGCCGGCGAGGGGGCCTCTTCTATCACCTTCTGGTGGCGCCGCTGCACCGAGCACTCCCTTTCGTTCAGGTATAGTACCTTTCCCCCTGAGTCTGCCAGCACCTGGACCTCCACATGGCGGGGATTCTCGATGAACTTCTCAAGGTAGATGGTGGGATTGGCGAAGTACGCCTTGGCCCGGGTCTGGCACATCTTGAAGGCCTTCTCTATCTCGTCGTCGCTATTCACCACCTGCATCCCTATTCCACCGCCCCCTGCAGAGGCCTTCAGCATCACCGGGTAGCCCATCTCGCTGGCGGCCTTCTTGGCGTTTTCTGCGTCTTCCAGACCCTCGGTTCCCGGCACCACTGGCACCCCTGCCTCTTTCATGAGGCGCCTGGCCTCCACCTTCAGGCCCATGGCCGCCATGGCCTCAGGGGGAGGGCCTATGAAGGTTATGCCCGCATCAGAGCAGCCCTTTGCAAAGGCGGGGTTCTCTGCCAGCAGCCCGTAACCAGGGTGTATTGCGTCCACCCCGCACTCTTTTGCAACCTCTATTATCTTGGCCATGTTCAGGTAGCTCTGGGCCACTGGGGGAGGCCCAATCTGCTTTGCCTCGTCTGCAAGCTCAACGTGAAGGGCCCCTTTGTCTGCCTCTGAATAGACTGCCACCGTAGAGATACCCAGCTCTTTGCAGGCCTTGATCACCCTGCAGGCTATCTCGCCCCTGTTGGCCACAAGCACCTTCTTGAACATCTGACGCCTCCTTGTTTGCTTTGGTCAAACTTTTTCGACTTCCCTAAACACTAATTATTCTGGGTGGGCTAAGGTGTCAACAAAGAAACTCTCCTTGACACCCAAATAATTTGGGGTCATAGAGACCCACGGGGAGAGCGAAGGGAGGCCATGAGGGATATCGAGAACTGCTGGATAAGACCCATGCTCGCAAAGGGGGAGTGTCCCAACATCGACGGCGAGAGCGAGCGGGTGTTGCTCACCAACCTTAGAAAGCGCCTCTACCACAAGTGTGTGGGATGCAAGCAGTTCATGGTGGAGCTGGCTGCCTTCATCAATCCCCAAGAGGGCATGGACATCTTTCCGCAGATTCTGGGCAGAAAGACCTCGCAAGAGGTTATCCAGAAACTGCGTGAGAAAGAGGGCTCCCTAAGGGCCTTCTCAGAGGTGTTCGGGGTGTTCTCCAACTCCCAGGACCAGCGCGACATCTACCACTCCCTGCTCACCATACTGGCCTCTGAAGAGGGGTTTGGGTTCAAAAAGGCCATACTGTTGCTGGTTAACCAGTTGCAGGGGGCACTCAAGGCCACCTGGGGCATGGAGCGACTGGACGGAAACGGAGACGGGGTACTTGGAAGGCTGAGGGAGTACGAGCTGTTGGAGCGTGGCACCCACAGTCTGGCCCCAGTTATCGAGAAGCTCATCTTTCCCTTGGACAAGAACCATCCCGTCACGGGTATCATGCTCTCAAGGGAGCTCCGCGAGGTAGGGGAGACCGAAGAGCCCGCTCTGAACAGGATACTGTTGCTTCTTGAAACCTCGTCGTGCCTCTTTCTGCCCCTTTGGGGCAAGAAGGGGCCGCTGGGCATGGTGCTCTTGGACAAGGGGGAGCTGGAGTTAAGAGAGAGCGAGCTTAGGGCCATATCCAGCTTCACCGCCAAGGCCTCTTCTGCCATGGAGAGGGTTCACCTCTACCAGAGGGTAGGGGACCTGATGAGGGAGAAGGCCCGCTCTGACACCTACAGCTACGCCGACAAGAGGGCAGAGGTGAAGATAGAGAAGGTGGAGGCGGTGAACCAGCTCACCTCCAGGGTGGCCCACGAGATACGAAACCCCGTCACTGCCATAGGGGGGCTTGCCAGGTACCTGCTGGGGCAGATGGACAACCACCCGCACCGGGAGGTGGTGGAGGCCATAGCAAAGGAGGCAGAGAAGTTAGAGAACCTGGTGAACCAGGTGCATTCCCTGGCCGAAGACCTTTATCCCTCAAGGGGCCACTTCGATCTTGTTAGAATAGTGAA
The DNA here is from genome assembly GCA_964593115.1 of uncultured Aquificales bacterium. GTDB lineage: Bacteria > Thermosulfidibacterota > Thermosulfidibacteria > Thermosulfidibacterales > JALWSI01 > JALWSI01. The sequence goes on along the minus strand of CAZQJB010000007.1, from coordinate 8,250 downwards.
AAGGGTGCTTTTGTACCTGCAGAGCGACCTTGATGAGGGGTACAACGTGGTTGCTGAGCTTCCCGACGAGGTGCTCATGGTGAAGGTGGATCCTAAACACATCAAGACGGTGCTGTGCCACCTTGTGGAGAACGGGATAGAGGCCATGCCCAGCGGGGGTACGGTGACCATCAGGCTGTCCAGGAAGAAGGGCGAGGCGGTACTTGTGGTGGAGGACCAGGGCGAGGGGATCCCCCCCCAGGTGCTCAGAAAGGTGAAAGAGCCCTTCTTCACCACAAAGGAGGATGGAACGGGGTTGGGCCTGGCCATCTGCTCCCGGCTCATTGACGAGAACTCGGGTACCCTCACCCTTGAGTCTGTGGTGGGCATAGGCACCAGGGCGGTGATCAGGCTACCCTTGCTCTCGGGGGAGTGAGCCGGGTTCTTGTAGGTTAAAGTCCAAAGGTACTACGGCATTGCCCCGGCGCCTTTCAGTGAGACGGTAGTGCTTATTTGCAAATGTCCTCGTTTACCCTGAAGTCAGCTGGTGTCCTTTGCGGGGCTATCCGCCCAATAACGGTCTCGCTCTTTGCATGCTTCTTGACTCTCCATCTTCCTTGCTTCCATTTCCCCTTTGAGCAGGTTATTATCCATTGTCTCCTTGTGTTGGATACCTTCTCACAATCAATTGTTGCTGTTTCGCCTGATGCAGACCCCTTCAGGGGGTACCCTTTCTCGATTTGTGCTGAAACCCTTCTTGCCCCTGATGCCCGTAATGTTTAGAAGACCTCACCACCGTTTCGGGGAGGGCTGTGGATTGAACCGAAAAGAGGCCATGGAGCTGCTGAGCGTTCCTGTGCAAGAGGTGTTCTCTATTGTGGCGTGGGCTGCCGAGGTGAAGCGAAACCACTGGGGAGACACCTTTCAGTTCTGCTCCATAATCAACGCCAAAAGCGGGTTGTGTGACGCAGGGTGTGCCTTTTGTGCCCAGGCAGATCCCGCCTCAACAGGGGCCCCTGTCTATCCCCTGGTCTCGAAGGAGGAACTCATGGAAGGGGCACGCAGGGCCATTGACCACGGCTCTGCCAGATTCTCCATTGTTGCCAGTGGCAGGGGACTTACAGCCAGAGAGATGGAGAGGCTTCTCACCTCGGTTGAGGCCATTGCCGAAGGGTTTCCAGGCCTGCTTTTAGACGTGTCCGTGGGCAGACTGTCTGTCTCGCAGCTAAGAGAGCTCAAGGCTGCCGGGGTCTCCCGGGTGCATCACAACTTAGAGTCGTCAGAGTCCTTCTACCCAAAGGTGGCTCCCCAGCTTAGCTGGCGGGAGCGGTATGGGTTTCTACTGATGGCCAAAGATGAGGGCCTCGAGGTGTGCGCCGGTGGACTTCTGGGCATGGGCGAGTCCAGGGAAGACTGGGTGGACCTGGCCTTCTCGCTCAGAGAGGTCCAGGTGGACTCTGTTCCCCTCAATTTCTTGATCCCTGTTCCTGGGACACCCTTGCAGGATGCCGTTCCCTGGCACCCCCTTGAGTTGTTGCGCTGCATAGCCGTATTTCGCCTGGTACTCCCAGCAGCCGAGCTCAGGATCTGTGGGGGTAGGGAGCGTAACCTTAGGCAGTTACAGGCCATTGCGGCCACCATGGTGAACGGATTCATGGTGGGGGGCTACCTGACCAGGGGTGGGCGCGAGCCCAAGCTCGATGCGGAACTCGTGGACGATCTTGGCCTTATGCTTGTAAAGGACGGCCCCTTGAGGGGTGGTGAAGGTTGTTTGCCACGCTTGGATCTAAAGGGGGAGGGTGGTGCCCTTGAGCCGCCCCTGGAGGTTTGACTATCTTCGCCACTGGGTAGTAGTAGAGGAGGATATGGAGAGAAGCGTGAAAGAGGCCATGGTGCTGGTGGTTGCCAATCAGAAGGGAGGGGTTGGCAAGACCACCACGGCCATAAACCTTGGGGCGTGCCTTGCCGCCTCGGGCAAGCGGGTGCTGCTTGTGGACATGGATCCGCAGAGCAACGCCACCAGCGGCCTTGGCGTTGAACCCGATCCCGACAGGAACATCTACAATGTGTTGATTGGCAAGGCAGACCTGAGGGATGTGGTGGTGGACACCAGCGTTCCCCACCTATTCCTCGCACCTGCCCACATCGACCTGGTGGGCCTCGAGGTTGAGATGGCCGCCGAGGACGACAGGGCCTTTCTGCTGAAAAGGGCATTGGAGCCCTGGTTGCAGGAGTACGACTTCGTGGTTATCGACTCCCCCCCCTCCCTGGGGTTGCTCACCCTGAACGGTCTGGTTGCCGGTAGCAAGGTGCTGATTCCCCTTCAGTGCGAGTACTACGCCATGGAGGGCCTTGCCAGCCTCATCGAGACCGTGAAACGGGTTAAGCTCTCTCTCAATCCCACTCTCGAGCTTTGGGGAATAGTGTTCACCATGTACGACACCCGCACCAAGCTTTCGAGACAGGTTGTGGACGAGGTGGTTCGCCACTTTCCCAGGCAGGCGTTCCGCACCGTGGTGCCGCGGAACGTGCGTCTCAGCGAGGCCCCGAGCTACGGCATACCGGTGCTCCTCTACGATGCGAAGAGCGCCGGTGCCAAGGCGTACCTCTCTATCACAAAAGAGGTGTTGAGCCGATGTCAAAACGGGGCTTAGGCCGGGGATTGCGTTCCCTTCTCCCCGAAGAGAAGGGACAAGAGGTTGTGAACCTGCCCCTGTCGGTGGTGCACCTCGACACTACCCAGCCGAGAAAGGTGGTGGATCCCAAAGAGATAGAGGAGCTTGCGGCATCCATAGGCGAGCACGGGGTGCTTCAGCCCATCCTGGTTAGGCCACATCCAGAAAAGGCTGGTAACTACCTGGTGATTGCGGGGGAGCGACGCTACAGGGCATCAAGGCTGGCAGGCAAGGATACCGTGCCGGCGGTGGTTCACCAGGTGGACGCCAAGACTGCCCTTGCCATAGCCCTCATTGAGAACCTCCAGCGCCAGGATCTCAACCCCATAGAAGAGGCGTTGGCCTACAAACGCTTGATGGATGAGTTCTCGCTGACCCAGGAGGGTGTGGCAGAGGAGGTGGGCAAGAGCAGGTCACACGTGGCAAACATTGTTAGACTGTTGCGCCTTGCACAGGGGGTTAAAGAGGCCCTGGTGAGGGGCAATATCACCTTGGGCCACGCCAAGGTGTTGCTCTCCCTGCCTGCTGACAAGCAGGAGCCGTGGTGTGCCAGGACCATCGAGAAAGGGCTAACGGTGCGAGAGCTCGAGAGGCTTGTTGCCATGGAGAAGGGCAAAGAGGGCGGTGTGCCTAAAAAGCCCATGCCCCCTGCGTTGAAAGAGCTGCAGAAGAGGGTTAAGGGCAGGTACAAGGGGGTGAGGTTCACCGTTGGTAAGAAGGGTTACAAGGTGATCATGCCCTTCTCCACAGTGGAAGAGATAGAGGAGTTTTTTGAGAGACTCGAAAGGGAGTGAGTTTAAGAATATGAGGAGAGGACAAGAGAAGGGAAGCGGACAAGCCGAGATGAGGGCCTTTTTAGGCGAGGGCACCAGGTTCTCTGGAACCGTGGTGTTCGACGGAGTGGTACGGATAGACGGAGACTTAGACGGCAAGGTGATCTCAGAGAACGGCACCATAATAATCGGAACCAAGGCCAAGATAACCGCCGAGATGTCAGTGGGGATAGCAGAGATATCAGGAACGTTCAATGGAGACATCAAGGCCACCACCGCGGTGAGGTTGAACTCCACCGCCAGGATGAGGGGAAACATCGTAACCCCGCTGATCAGCATCGAGGAAGGAGCCGAGTTCAACGGTAGCTGTAGCATGGGCAAGGGTGACGAGGAGCCCCTGCCGGACTCTGACAAGGAGGTGGTGCTGAAGGCGGTGTGAAACCTGTATGATGGGTTGGTTTAGCGATTTTCAACCCTTTTGTTGACAGAGCTTTGAGGTGTGATGTATAGCCCCCTTCTGCTTCTTGGGGGGAAGGACGGTTAATGCCCACTTTTTAGAAGATTAGGAGAGGAGAGAGATGCGACAGAAGGTGTACATGGCCAAGCCGGGAGAGGTTGAGAGGCGTTGGCTTCTTGTGGATGCGAAGGGAAAGGTTGTGGGCAGGCTGGCGAGCGATATAGCCACCGTGCTCATGGGCAAGAACAAACCCACCTACACCCCACACGTTGATGTGGGAGACTTCGTGGTGGTGGTGAATGCAGACAAGGTGCAGTTCACCGGCAAAAAGTGGGAGCAGAAGCTCTACTACCGCCACTCTAACCATCCAGGGGGGTTGAAGTTCCGCAGCGCCAGAGAGATGAGGGAGAGAAAGCCCGAAGAGATACTGCGCCACGCGGTGAGGGGGATGCTTCCCAAGAACCACCTGGGCAGGCGCATGTTGAAGAAACTGAAGATATACGCCGGCGATAGCCACCCCCACGTGGCCCAGAGGCCGGTGAAGGTAGAGTTGTAGGAGGATAGATGGCTCAAGAGACTTACCACGGTGTTGGAAAGAGGAAGACCTCGGTGGCCAGGGTGTGGATCAAGCCGGGCCAGGGCAGGGTCACCGTGAACGGCAGGGAGATGGACGACTACTTTCCCAGGGAGACCCTGAAGATGATCATCAACCAGCCCTTCCAGCTCACGGAGACAGAGGGCCAGTTCGACGTGACGGTGAACGTGAGAGGCGGAGGGGTGGCAAGCCAGGCCGACGCGGTTCGATACGGCCTGGTTAAGGCCCTTATCGCCTACGATGCCAACCTCAGGCCCGTGTTGAAGAGGGCGGGTATCGTCACCAGGGATGCCAGGGTGGTTGAGCGCAAGAAGTACGGCCGCAAGAAGGCGAGAAAAGGCTTCCAGTGGAGGAAGCGTTAGGCTCACAGGGGCCCATGACGGTGCCCTCTTCTATTGTGCGCAGTTAACAGGCGTCCGGTTGGGTGCATTGAGAAGAACCCCGGCTTTTCCGGGGCGCTTCTCTATTTTCTCGGTTCAGGAGGCGTGGTAGAATGTCGGTTCGATTGGGAATAAACGGTTTTGGCCGCATAGGCCGCTTGGTTTTCAGGGCTGCCATGGAGGATGAGAGGATAGAGGTGGTGGGGATAAACGACATCACCGATGCCGCCACCTTGGCACACCTCTTGAAGTACGACTCCGTTCACGGCAGGTTCAAAGGCGAGGTGTCTCACACCGATGAGGCGGTGGTGGTGAACGGCAAGGAGATACCCGTTAGCGCCATCAGGGATCCGGCAGAGTTGCCGTGGAAAGAGCTTGGGGTGGACGTTGCCCTTGAGTCCACGGGCCGCTTCCGCGACAGGGAGAACGCCTCGAAGCACCTGAAAGCCGGGGCCAGAAGGGTGATCATCTCTGCACCGGGCAAGAACCCCGACATCACCATAGTGTTGGGGGTGAACCACCATGAGTTCGATCCCGAAAGGCATTTTGTCATATCCAATGCCTCTTGCACCACCAATTGCCTTGCCCCAGTGGCCAAGGTGCTCGACGATAGGTTTGGGATCGTATCTGGATTCATGACCACGGTGCACGCCTACACCAACGACCAGAGGATTCTCGACCTTCCCCACGGAGACCTGAGAAGGGCCAGGGCCGCTGCGGTCTCTATGATTCCAACCACCACCGGTGCCGCCGTTGCGGTGGGACTTGTGCTGCCCCAGTTGCAGGGCAAACTCGACGGTATGGCAATAAGGGTTCCCACCCCCAACGTCTCCCTGGTGGACCTGGTGGTGCAGGTTGAGAAGGGGACCTCGGCAGACGAGGTGAACGCCGCATTGAAAGAGGCATCTGAGGGTGAGATGAAGGGGGTACTGGGTTACTCCGAGGAACCCCTGGTCTCCATAGACTACAACGGGTGCCCGCTATCCTCCATTGTGGATGCCCTCTCCACCAAGGCCATGGGTAACCAGGTCAAGGTGATATCCTGGTACGACAACGAGTCTGGTTACTCCCACAGGGTGAAGGACCTGGCGGTGATGGTGGGAGAGGCCTGAGAAGGCAGCGGGGACAATCACGGTGGATGTTCCTTACAAGACCCTGAAAGACGTGGACCTTGAGGGTAAACTGGTCTTTGTCAGGGTGGACTTCAACGTTCCCACTGACGACAACGGGAACATCACCGACGACATCAGGATAAGGGCCTCTATCCCTACCCTATCCTATGCCCTTGACCAGGGGGCACGCCTGGTGGTGGCCTCTCACAGGGGGCGTCCCAAGGGCAAGTGGATACCAGAGCTCAGCATGGCCTTAGTTAAGAAGAGGGTAGAGAGGCTGTTAGGCAGAGAGATAGGTTTCGTAGATGCCTGCGTGGGAGATAAGGTTGAGGAGGCCAAGGCCTCTCTTGGGGCCGGTGAGGTTCTGCTTCTCGAAAACCTGCGTTTCTACCAGGAGGAGACCGACAACGATCCGGACTTCTCTGCCGAGTTGGCCAGGGGGATAGAGGTTTACGTGAACGACGCCTTTGGCACCGCCCACAGGCGCCACGCCTCCACATACGGCATAGCCCAGAACGTTAGGGTGAGGGTTATGGGCCTTCTCATGGAGAAAGAGATAGCCTACTTCAGGAAGGCCCTGGTGAACCCGTCGAGGCCCCTGGCAATACTGCTGGGAGGGATAAAGGTATCCACCAAGTTGGGTCTCATAGAGAACCTGCTGAAGAAGGCGAACAAGGTGCTCATTGGCGGGGCAATGGCCTTCACCTTCATCAGGGCCATGGGGTACCCCACAGGGGGCTCCGTGGTGGAAGAGGAGATGCTGGGTGTAGCGAGAGACATAATGGACGAGGCCAAGAGAAGGGGTGTGGCCTTCTACCTGCCAGTGGACTTCGTCTGCACCGAAGAGATAGACTTTGCGGCCCCCGCCCTCGTGGTGCCATACCAGGAGGTGTCTGAGGGTTGGAAGGGCGTGGATATTGGCCCTGCAACCATAAGGCTCTACGAAGAGAGCCTTAACAACGCCAGAACCATCGTCTGGAACGGCCCCATGGGCATATTCGAGATGAACAGGTTCAAGAAGGGCACGGTGGCCATGGCCAAGTGCCTGGCTAACTCGTCTGCCCTCACCATCGCTGGGGGAGGGGACACCGACGTGGCCATACACAAGGCGGGTTTTACAGAGGGCTTCTCTTACATCTCTACGGGGGGAGGCGCCTTTTTGGAGTTGATGGAGAAGAACACCCTGCCCTGCCTCGAGGTGCTGGACAGGAAGGAGTGAGAGATGCGGCGAATCTTAGTTGCCGGTAACTGGAAGATGCACAAGAGAGTAGGCGAGGCCGTTGAGCTGGTTGACGCCGTTATTGCCGAGTTCGCCTCGCCTCCCACGGTAGAGGTGGCGGTTATGCCCCCTTTTACGGCACTCTACGCGGTCTCCAAGAGAGTAGAGAGCTCCTTCGTGGCCCTGGGGGCCCAGAACGTTTACTGGGAGAAACAGGGGGCCTTTACAGGAGAGATCTCGCCACCCATGCTGAAAGAGCTGGGTTGCGCTTACACGATTGTTGGCCATTCAGAGAGAAGGCATATCTTTGGTGAGCCAGACCAATGGATTGCGAATAAGGCGGTTGCCCTGCAGCAGGTAGGGATCGTGCCTATAATCTGCGTGGGGGAGCGGTTAGAGGATAGAGAGGCGGGAGATGCCGAGAAGGTAGTGCGTGCACAGCTTGCTGGTAGCACAAGGGGTCTCTCGTGGGAGGGTGCTGACCTGCCCGTCATCGCGTATGAGCCCGTGTGGGCCATAGGGACGGGTAAGACCGCTACTCCAGAGATTGCGCAGGAGATGCACTCCTTTATCAGGGGCTGGCTTGCAGCTAACCTTGGAGATGATGTTGCACAGAGGGTGCGCATTCTGTACGGGGGGAGCGTCAAGCCCGGTAACGCAAGGGGATTGTTGACAAAAGAGGACATAGATGGGGCCTTGGTGGGAGGAGCCAGCCTCGAGGCCCCATCCTTTGCCGGCATAGTCAGAGAGGGAGAGGGTTTATGAGTGCAGCCATTCTTGCAGTACACATAATAGTCTGCGTGGTGATGATTCTCATCATCCTGCTTCAACAGGGAAAGGGGGCCGAGATGGGGGCCACCTTTGGTGTGAGCGCACAGGGCTCTGCGGTGTTCGGACCAAAGGGACCAACCCCCCTGCTTGCCAAGATAACGGTAGGGGCGGCGGTACTCTTCATGGTCACGTCGCTCTCGCTGGCGCTGCTGACCAACAAGAGGTACGCTTCTGCCATAAGGCAGGTTAAACCGATTGCCCCTGCATCTGTGCCTGCGCCCAGGGCGGT
>CAZQJB010000006.1:12016-20578 GCA_964593115.1 uncultured Aquificales bacterium | reverse complement strand
TCCACGTGGTGGCCAAAGAGTACACGGTAGCACGCCTGCTAAGGGCCATAAAGGGGGCATGATAATCTTGCCGGAGGTACCTCGACTGCCGAGCGCAAACCCTATTACAGTAGAGGTGAAGTGTTACTCATTGATCTCCATAGCCTTACCATCCAAGATGAACACATATTCTTACAATCAGGAGCGTCCTCATCTCGGGTATCGCAACCGAGGAAAGAGAGCGATCGACACCGTTATGGAGTTCGTCAAAAATGTGCGGGAAGAAGGTTAGTCTTACATCTTTACATCTTACAGTTAGAATTTTTCTAATATCTTATTTAAGTATCCCTTTTGTAGCATTTCCAAGTTCAATAAATAATCAGCTTGATTGAAATACTCCCTCAAAGGATGTTGTGTGCTAAGCCATCCTTGCCCGTCTGTGATCCATAAAAACTCTATCCCTTGCTCATTCCAGTATTTATTCATAGTAATGTATTCGCCAGCAGTAGATTTCAATTTTGAACCCCCTCCTCCATAAAAATTAGTCTCTATAAAATATAGCTTATCATTCTTACAAATAACAAAATCAATCTGTCTTGAAGATTTGTCAATCTGGATAACTATTCCCCACTTATCTTTTATTTTATGTGCAGTTGCTTGGCGTATATAATCTGCCTTATTATTCGCACACGCATCAGCCACAAACACCTCAACAATTGATTCCATTAAGCTACCTATGCGATTTTTTCTTGCATTACTATCTAAACCAACCTCAACTCCTGTAATATAATCTACTAAATTTCGGATTCTTCGATTTTTTAAGAGTTCTCCTATCCCCGAATTCAGCAAAAACTTTGCAAAATTATCAGCCTCCTCTCTGCTCGGTCGTGTAACAGTAAAATCAAAAGTTTCGTATATAAAATTAGTCACATCAACCAATACTTCTACAGATTTTTCTCTTATTGCTAAGAGCTTAGGTATTGCTTTTAGCACTTCTGGGTAATCTAATATGAGAGAAGATGCCTCTTTAGTAAAATCATCTTTGCCTATCAGAGAGTTTAATAGATTTAGTTCTCGTTCAATAGGACCTATATTCTTCAAAACCTTCTCCCAGTTGACAAAATAATCCCACTTAGTGATCTTAACCTTTAAAGTTTTTCTAAAATAGCTAAAGAATTCATCTTCGGATAAACCCGCAATCCTACATATCTTCTTCATATCATTTATCCTCACAAGAATTTATGGCAATACTCCGTGGTTGTTGTAAACATCAACTCTTTCTCTTACAGACACAATATTGAGTAAAGTCTGCTGTCTTTGTAGCCTAATCTCATCTCTTAATCTCGGAATTGCTAATTCATCTAAGTATTCTTTCTCTGAATCTATACCGACAAATTTCCTTTTATAGCGTATTGCTACAACTCCCGTTGTTCCACTGCCACAAAAAGGATCAAGAACAATATCACCTTCATTGCTTGATGCTAAGATAATTCTTTTAAGTAAAAGCTCAGGTTTTTGTGTAGGATGTTTTCCGTACCTCTTCTCGCCGTTTCTTGGAGTATTAATAGCCCATACACTCCTCATTTGCTTATTAGGTTTTTTAATGAAGTCACCATCCCAAATACCGTTTTTCATCAGATCATAATTAAAAGTATGTTTAGCCTTCTTATCTTTCTTAGCCCATAACAATGTTTCATGACTAGCTGTGAACATTCTACAGGATAAGTTTGGTGATGCATTTGGCTTAAACCAGCAAATATCATTTATTAGGTGCCATCCCTGTTTCTGAAGAGCGAAACCACAAGCATATATTGAATGATAAGTCCCCGATATCCACAAGGTTCCATTGGGTTTCAAAACCCTTTTACACGCATTAATCCAATCATAGTGAAACTGGAAATCTTCCTCTATGCCCTTACTTTTATCCCATTCACCCTTATTAACACTTACTCTTCTACCTGCATGGCAAGTAAACCCATCATTAGATAGGTTGTATGGCGGATCTGCAAAAATCAGATCGATACTTTCTTCTGGAAATTTATCTAAGACTTCAATAACATCACCATGATAAAGCCTGATACCTATATCGCTAAAACATGCTTTCACCATCTATCTCCAAAGAATTAGTGCAGTACTCTCTTACGTCAAAATCCCCATACTTCCTCCATATCGTCAATGTTTGGATCATCATATCTACTCATAGTCGCAAGCCACTCGGGCATTTCTTCTTTTATTGATTCCTTCAAAATGGAAAAATCTTCTTCTGATATTTTACCTTGTTCACACATAAACTGGTAAAACTTCTTCAGGCTTGTGGCATTTTCTTTAATCGAGGTTTTGCTTGCCCACATTGCTTTTCTGATAAACCAATATCCAAGAAACATCCCTATCCTGTCAACTCCGTCCTTAGCTTCAACAGCGTCCTCATACAACAAGAACTCATTTATGTAGAAAGCTACATTTGTTGTGTGTTTTTCAACCGTTTTTGAGGATAGATTCTTGTCAGAGAGCCACTTCCCAAACTCAGAAATCAGCTTTTCGTTCTCTTTACGTATTCGTTTGCATTCTCTTTTATATTTCTCGTAGTCCATTTTGCTTCCTCTTTTTATTGACATAATCCCCACTCCACTCTGCCTGCATTTACCCGTTACCGCCTCCCGCAGCCCATCACCCCGCTGTTGCTACAAGGCATAATAACCGATGGCATCTCTGGGGTCAAGAGAAAATCTGCCGCCTGTGCAAGAATGATGAAAGATACCAGCAAGCCATACGCTCCGCCAACTGTCCTGCCATCTCTGCACATCCCCATATAAAATGCTCTCTGCAACCGTGTAACAACTTTGCCCTCCCCTATCACTTGCACCTACTCCCGAGATTAGCCTTTAATCATTCTCCTTGACGGTCTTACATTGTATAAATCAATATCTTCAAATACCCGGATCTCTTCACTTTGTATTCTCTCGGCTCGTTCAAATATCAATTCAACTTTGTTAAAAAGGTTATTTGATTCAGCCTTAAGTTGCCGTGCTGTTATCTTACAATACTCTGGTTCAATCTCAACACCTATACTATTTCTTCCACTTCTTAATGCGGCAATCATGGTCGTTCCAGTACCGCAGAATGGATCAAGCACAGTATCTTCAACAAAAGAGAACATCTTTACAATTCTTGATGCTAACTCAAAGGGAAATGGAGCCGGATGGTTTCTTGTTGATGCTCCAGGAATGTTCCATATTTGCCTGAACCAATCATCAAAGTCTTTCTTATTGATTTTGCTTAGCTCTCTCTGCCTATCAGTAGGCTTTCGATATCCTCCGGGTTTACGTTGCATCAAGATAAACTCAATATCGTTCTTTATAATGGCATTCGGCTCATACGGTTTTCCCAGGAATCTTGAACCATTAGCAACTTCATAATTCGCATTCGCTATTTTATGCCATATTATTGGATTAAGATTATCAAACCCTATTTTCCGGCACATCACACAAATATCTGCATGCAAAGGAAAAACCAAGTGACGCCCAAAGGCCCGCCTGGATACACATACATCTCCAACTACACATACCAGCCGTCCTCCTGGAACTAACACGCGATAAACTTCTCTCCATACCTTCTCTAATTCCAATAAAAACGTTTCATACTGGTCAATATGGCCCAGTTGATCTGGATTATCTCTGTATTTTTTCAGATTCCAGTATGGTGGAGAAGTCAGAACTAAGTGCACACTCTCATCTTTAATAAAAGAGAGATAACGAGCATCACCGTTTATTAACTTATGCTTAGTAGTAACTTGCTCAGTTATCATAGAAATGCCCTTACATGCGAAGTTAGAGTTTTTGCAAAGTTTACAAAAGCAAGATCAGTTGCTGGTTCTCTGTACACGCCATCTTTTCCATGAGAACTATCTGAGACGATAAACGAAGAAGCAGTATAATGCCTCTCTAACACAAGTTTACGACAGAAAATCTCATACCTTTTCATGTATGATGCCCCAATAAATTCTAGAAAAACTTTAAAATGTGGTTCTTTTACACGCACAGGCTTATTTGATGCTTCACAATCTTCCAACATGAAAAAATAGCCAAGAAATGGTTGTTTCCCTCCGTTAAAGGCCCCTTCTCTAAAAGCTGTCCACAAATCCAATGCACTACCCATTGCTTCTTCAGTTCTATTGTTAAAGTTGTTACCAAATGAAGGTCCTACTTGAGACTTTGCTTCTATAGCAACAACAAGATTCCCTTCTTTAATAACAAGCAGATCCCATTCCTTTGTTGGCCTGAAGAACCCCGGGAGCTCTAAATGGCGTTTATAAAAAATGTTTTCTTCATTAATACCGGCTTCAATTATTAACTGAGTGAATAGATCAATGAATCCGTCCATCTGTGCTCCACCAGTCACGGCACTTCTCAAGCCAGCATCATTAACACCTCTCTTTTTCTGTTTTTCTCTCTGCAGATGCCTGGTACGCCAATAATGAGCAACTGCTTTACCAATATGAGTATTGATATTGTCAAGCATACCCATTTACTCTCCATCACCTCCTGTTCTCATGTCAAAGACCAAACTCACATACCGCCCTGAAAAAGCAGGGTAATAGCAACAATACAAATCGTTTTCGCTGGCCTTTTATCACCCAAAACAGAACCATCACCGGGAGGCCACACGAAGAGAGATGCAGCCTCCCGGCCCCAACCCTACAGGGTTATCTCGCCCTTCTTCACCTTGTTGATGATGACGTTCATCCTGTCTTTAAGCTGAAGCTTTCTGCGCTTTATGGTCTTAACCTCCACCTCTTCGTCAGGGGCAAAATACTTCTTCGACGAGTATATCTCTTCCAACTCCTCCTCGAGCCTTGCGTGCTCCTCTTTCAGTTTCCTGAACTCCTCGTGCTTCTCCATCAGCTCTGCCACTATCCTCTTCTCTTCCTCGGTCATGGCCAACTCTCCTTTCCCTCGCGTCAAATTTCTACCATCCTCTTCTCCATCACCACCGCGGTCTCACCATCTGAATACAGTGCCAAACGCCTGCCAACCTCTTGGAACCCCATTGAATAATAGAGACCTATCGCAACATGATTGCTCTCTCTCACCTCGAGCAGAACCCTGCCCACCCCGCAATCAACCGCCCGTTCCAGAATCCGCTCCAGCAGACCCTTGCCCAGGCCTTTTCCCCTGTATCCTGGGCTCACAACGATGTTGGCCAGGTAGCCCTCCCCCGCCGCCACCTGCAACACAGCGTACCCAACGGGCCTCCCATTCACCGTGACCACCCCAAAAACGGACCACGGGGCCATCATCTCTTTGGCCAAAGAGACAAGCCCCCACCCCCGCTCGACACCGGGAATGGAGGCCAGGACAGGAAGGTCCTTTGCAGCCACCTCCCTCACCTCAACGGGGGCCATAACGCTCATACCACCCTTATCCCCCTGTTTGCCTCTGCATCAGAAGGCCGAAGGTAAACAGGTGCCAGCGAGGCAACATCTGCCGGGGTCTCTCCTGCTCCCTGGCTTTGGTATGCCCACCTTGCCACCGCCGCGGCAGTGGGCATTGGCAGATCCAACCCCTTCACCCCTGCCGCCGAGAGCCCAGGCCCCACGAACACCACCTTGCCTGACACCTCTTGCACCCGCTCTTTAGGCAGAAGCATAATATCGGTGACCGGCTGAAGCGAACCATCAACCCACCTGTAGATCGCCAGGTAGAACTGCCCTCTCCTGGCATCCAGCACGGGGCACAGCAAGCCCTTGACAGGAAGGCAGAGGGCTATGGCCTCCAAGGAGGTCAATGGGTAAAGTGGAAGATCCAAAGAGAAGGCCAACCCCTTGGCCACTGCCAGTCCAACCCTTAGACCCGTGAACATTCCGGGGCCTACTGTTACCCCTATGCCAGCCAGCTCCTCCGTTGAAGCGTTTAGTGCCGCAAGCAGTTTCTCTATCCAGTAAACGGGCTGAAAGGGGTGGGCCCTGCTCCCCTGCATACACACCGAACCCACCACCTTGAAACCATCGAAAAGGGCAATCCCTCCCCAGGGAGAGGAACAGTCGATTCCCGCGAACAGCCGTCTTCTCTCAGGCATGCCTTTCACATACCCCTCTACCCCGCTGTTGTCAAACCAAGAAGATGCCGGGGCACCAGGGCATATCCCCAACGAACCATAGGTAAACATGCGGAAAAACCTCGGCTACGTCCTCACTTGAACGATCATGAGCTTGACCAAACCCTGACAAGGTGAGAGTTAGAAAATCTCGCCAGATTTTTTGGTAAAACTAAACATCTTTTCTTGACGCCAAACACAAAAGGGTGTAAGGCGATAGGTGTTGGTTTTGAGACAAGGAGGGAAGAATGAACTCGCAGAAAGACCGCAAGAGCCTGATAGAAGCCCTGAACATAGGTGGCGAGATAAGAAAGATACGAAAAGAGAAGGGGTACACCTTGAAAGAGCTGGCCCAGAAAACGGGCTTTTCCACCGCCCTGCTCTCCCAGATAGAGAACAACGTGGTCTCACCTCCCATCTCAACGCTGTGGATAATAGCCAACGCCCTCGACATACGCCTGGCCCACTTCTTTCAGCAGACCCCCATGAACAACCAGGACTACTTCATCGTCCGCAAGGGCAAGGGACGCATGATGACCCGCCAGGAATCACAGATGGTGCTCACCTACGAGTCCCTGGGTTTCGGCAAGAACGACAGGGCAATAGAGCCTTTCATCATCCACTTTAAGGGCGAAGAGGACAGAGAGGCCCAGGAGCCCATGAGCCACACCGGAGAAGAGTTTCTCTACGTGCTGAGCGGAGAGGTGCACATGGAGTACGGGGACCAGCTCTTCGTGTTAGAGCCCGGTGACTCCATACTCTTCGAATCTGTGGTGCCCCACAAGATCTACGGAAGCGAAGAAAGCACCGCCCTGGTTGTGATCTTCCGGGGCAGGCGAGAGAGCGTAAAAGAAACCTAAGAAGGAGGCGAATTGATGAGTGACCAGGTTGTTATTCTGAGCGCTGTCAGAACCCCCATAGGCAGGTTCCAGGGGGGGCTGAGCTCCATTCCCGCAACGAAGCTGGGAGCCATTGCGGTGAAAGAGGCGGTGGCAAGGTCTGGAATAGAGCCGGGGGAGTTTGGAGAATGCATAATGGGCCAGGTGCTTCAGGGGGGAGTTGGCCAGGCACCTGCCAGGCAGGCCATGAGGTATGGAGGCATCCCCGACCATGTGAATGCGCTCACAGTGAACAAGGTCTGTGGATCTGGGCTAAAAGCCATCACCGTGGGTGCAAACTCCATCAAGGTGGGCGAAACCGACTTCATAATCGCCGGTGGCATGGAGAGCATGAGCCTATGCCCCTACTTTCTGCCCAAGGCCCGCAACGGGTACCGCATGGGTGATGGTAAGATCGTTGACATGATGGTGTTCGACGGCCTGTGGGACCCCTACGAGGACTTTCACATGCTCATGACCGGTGAACTCATAGCCGAGAAGTACGACGTATCAAGAGAAGAGATGGACGCCTTCTCACTGGAGAGCAACAGAAGGGCCATCGAGGCCACCAAGAAGGGGTACTTCAAGAACGAGATGGTGCCAGTAGAGGTTCCCCAGAGAAGGGGTGACCCGGTGGTGATAGAAGCCGACGAGGGTCCCAAAGAGACCAGCATGGAGAAGCTGGGCAAGCTCAGGCCCGCCATCAAGAAGGACGGCAGGGTGACGGCAGGAAACGCCTCGCAGATAAGCGACGGTGCTGCTGCCGTGGTGATAGCCTCAGCAAAGGCGGCAGAGAAGAAGGGGTTAAATCCCCTGGCAAAAATAGTGGCCTACAACTACTGGCACGTGGAGCCAAAGTGGGTGATGGAGGCCCCCATTCCCGGGGTGAGGGCGCTTCTGGAAAAGACGGGGTTCTCCATTGACGACATAGACCTGGTTGAGCACAACGAGGCCTTCGCAGCGGCATCCTGCGCGGTGAAGAAGGCCCTTAACAGTCCCCACGAGAAGTTCAACGTGAACGGCGGCGCAGTGGCCCTTGGACACCCCATAGGCGCAAGCGGCTGCCGTATCGTGGTAACCCTCATTCACGAGCTCAAGAGGCGGGGGTTGAAGAGGGGGCTTGCCACCATCTGCCTTGGCGGGGGTGGCGCGGTGAGCATGATCGTGGAGATCGTGTAAATAGAGATCAGGAGGTGGAGCATGAGTCTTGAGGCAATCAAGAAGATAGGCGTGATCGGTGCCGGAACCATGGGCAACGGCATTGCCCAGGTGTGCGCAATGGGCGGTTACGAGGTGGTGATGAGAGACATCTCCATGGAGTTCGCCCAGAAGGGGCTGAACACCATCAGCAAGAACCTGGACCGCTTGGTCAGGAAAGAGAAGCTCACCGAAGAGGCAAAGAACGAGATACTGAACCGCATCACCCTTACTGAGAGGCTGGAAGACCTGAAGGGCACAGACTTCGTAATCGAGGCCGCCACCGAGAACGTAGAGATAAAAGAGGAGATATTCAAGGCCCTGGACGAAATGATGGCACCTGACGTTATCCTGGCAAGCAACACCTCCTCCATCTCCATCACCAAGATAGCCGCCTTCACCAACAGGCCCGAGA
>CAZQJB010000006.1:0-12006 GCA_964593115.1 uncultured Aquificales bacterium | reverse complement strand
TCATGAACCCCGTACCCGTGATGAAGCGCATCGAGGTTATCGAGGGACTCCAGACATCCAAGGAGGTGACCGACCTGGTGGTGGCCCTCTCTGAGAAGCTGGGCAAGGTGCCCGTTGTGATCAAGGACTCCCCGGGATTCGTCTCAAACAGGGTGCTAATGCCCATGATAAACGAGGCCATCTTCGCCCTCTACGAGGGGGTAGGCTCACCAGAGGCCATAGACACCATCATGAAGCTGGGGGCCAACCACCCCATGGGCCCCCTGGCCCTGGCAGACCTCATCGGCTTAGACACCTGCCTCTACATACTCCAGGTGATGTACGACAGCTTCAACGACCCCAAGTACCGTCCATGTCCCCTCTTGGTGAAGATGGTGGACGCCGGGTACCTGGGCAGAAAGAGCGGCAAGGGATTCTACGACTACTCTAAGTAAAATGGATAGAATCTCTCCCCATACCACCTCGGGGCACAGGGCCGTTATCAGGGCAGAGGTGCCCTGGTGGCCCGGCGAAGAGTGGTTTTGCAAGCTGAATCAGAGGCTAAAAGAGGCCGCAGAAGACCAAGAGGCGCTACTGCTGATCTTTGAGATGTCCTGCGTGGGGGAGGGCTCTCCCTCCCCACCCTCTTTCCAATGCACAAAGGCCGTGGCGGAGCTCGAAGAGTTCCCCCACCCAGTGATCGGGATTGTGGACGGTCGTTGCATGGACTGCTGCATGGAGCTTGCCGCTGCATGCGACCTGCTCTACGCCACTGCATCGTCGGAGTTCGGGTTTCCCTCGGGCACCCTGCCTGGACTTGGCGGCACCCAGCGACTGGTGAGAGCCGTGGGACTCCCAAGGGCGAAAGAGCTCTACCTGGCAGGCATCACCTGGAGCAGCCAGCAGGCCCTCCTTTACGGGTTCTTGAGCGGCACAGGGGCCTCCCTTGACGAGGCGAGGAAGAAGGCCAACCACCTGGCCGACACGGTGCTAACCCGCTCTCCAATGGCCCTCACCTTCTGCAAAGAGGTGGTTCACAGGGGGTACGATTTAGACCTGAAAAACGGGTGCGAGCTTGAGAGGGAGGTCTTCTCTCTCTGCTTCACCACCCACGACCAGAAAGAGGGCATGACGGCCTTTGCGGAGAAGAGAAGACCCCGGTTCGAAGGCCTAAAATGAGTTTACGGAGGAATTAAAGATGCGATTTGAACTCACAGAAGAGCAAAGTATGGTAAAAGACATGGTTCGTCGCCTGGTGGAAGACGAGATAAAGCCCAAGGCGGCAGAGATGGACGAGAAGTGCGAGATATTCCCCGAGATCTACCAGAAGCTGGCAGAGTTGGGGCTCTTCGGGGTTTACGTGCCCGAGGAGTACGGCGGTGCGGGAATGGACGTGGTCTCGTACGCCATCGTCATAGAAGAGCTCTCAAGGGGCTGCGCCTCTACGGGCATACTGGTGTCTGCACACACCTCTCTGGTGGTTGACCCCATCTACAAGCACGGCACCGAAGAGCAGAAGCAGAAATTCCTGGTTCCACTGGCAAAGGGGGAAAAGGTTGGTGCCCATGCCATGACAGAGCCGGGGGCGGGAACCGACGTGGCATCAATCTCCACCACCGCCAAGAGAGAGGGAGACAAGTACATACTGAACGGCATCAAGCACTTCATCACCAACGGTAAAGAGTCAGGCATATACCTGGTCTTCGCAAAGACGGACAAAGAGGCCCGCCACAAGGGCATCAGCGCCTTCATCGTCGAGAAGGACACCCCTGGCTTCTCCATAGGCAAGCTCGAGCACAAGCTGGGTATCAGGGCATCATCCACTGCCGAGCTCATTTTCGAGAACTGCGAGGTTCCCGCAGAGAACCTGCTTGGCAAAGAGGGCCAGGGCTTCTACATTGCCATGGAGTGCTACGACGGCGGCAGGGTGGGGGTGGCCGCCCAGGCCATAGGAATCGCCCAGGCGGCATTCGAGGCTGCCCTTTCTTATGCCCAAGAGCGATCCCAGTTCGGTCAGCCAATATCCAACTTCCAGGCCATCCAGTTCAAGCTGGCAGACATGGCCACTGCCATTGAGGCGGTGAGACTGCTCAACCTGAAGGCGGCATGGCTCGAGCAAGAGGGCAAGCTCTTCTACCACCACTCCGCCATGTCCAAGCTCATGGCATCTGACGTGGCCATGAGGGTTACCCGCGAGGCCATACAAATACTGGGAGGATACGGTTTCACCAAGGACTACCCGGTGGAGAGGCACTACAGGGACGCCAAGATAACCGAGATCTACGAGGGCACATCAGAGGCCCAGCGCCTAACCATAGCCAGAAACCTGCTGAAGGGCATCGGAATCTAAGGGAGGACCAACCATGAAGGTAGCGGTATTCTGCAAGTCTGTCCCCGACACCGAGACCAAGATAAGGCTTAAAGGAGACAGACTCGACACCAGTGGAATCAAGTACATCCTGAATCCCTACGACGAGTTCGCGGTGGAAGAGGCGGTTCGCATGAAAGAGGCCAAGAAGGCCGACGAGGTGGTGGCCATCAGCATGGGTCCCTCAAGGGCCCAGGAGGCCTTGAGAAACGCCTTGGCCATAGGGGCAGACAGGGCGGTGCTTGTTACCGACGAGGCCCTGGACGGGTCAGACACCCTTGCAACCGCCAGGGTGCTGGTGAAGGTGCTGGAGAAAGAGGGAGGCGACTTCGACCTGCTACTCTTTGGACAGAGGGCCATCGACGGCGACACCTGGCAGGTACCATCGCAGGTGGCGGCCATACTCGACCTGCCCCAGGCCACCTGCACCGTGGGCCTCGAGGTTGAGCCCGGTTCAAAGGCAGTTGCCACCAGGCTGGTTGAGGGAGGAGAAGAGATACACGAGCTCGCCCTTCCCGCGGTGATCTCGTGCAGCAAGGGCCTTAACGAGCCAAGGTACCCCTCCCTTCCCAACATCATGAAGGCCAAGAAGAAACCGCTGACAACCTACTCCCTGGGAGACCTTGGCATAGAGGCCTCAGAGGTGGGCAAAGACGGCTCTCGCACCCAGGTGCTATCCTACGAGCTGCCCCCCGAGCGAGGCGGCGGCAAGAAGGTGGAGGGTGAGCCCGAAGAGGTTGTGGCGGCCCTGGTGAAGTTCTTGAAAGAAGAGATAAAGGTCATCTAAGGGAGAATTAGCCATGAGTCTGTGGGTGATAGCTGAGCAGAGAGACGGAAAGCTGCGCAAGGCAACCCTGGAGGCCCTGAGCGAGGGCAAGAGGGTGGCGGATAAACTGGGGATTCCCTCCGAGGCAATCATCGTGGGCAGCGGCGTCAAGGGCCTTGCAGAAGAGATAGGCAAGTACGGTGCCCAGAAGGTGTACGTGGCAGACAGCCCCGAGCTGGCCAACTACAATCCCATCGCCTATTCAAGGGTGATTGCAGACCTGGTGAAAGAGCACTCCCCAAGGGTGGTCTTTGCGGGCAACACCATGAACGGCAGGGAGGTAGCTGCCAGGGTGGCAGCCAAGGTGGGGGCTGGCATGGCCTCTGACTGCACGGGATTCCAGGTGGAAGGCAACAACCTGATCGCCATACGCCCTGCGATCTCGGGCAAGGTGATCACCAAGATAGGCTTCTCTTCAGAGATCCAGGTGGCCACCCTGAGAAGCAACGTGTTCGACATAGAAGAGTCAGGGGGTAGCCCCGAGGTGGCAGAGGTCTCCTACTCTGCGGCACCTGAAGACGCCAAGCAGGGGCTTAAAGAGTTCGTCAGCAAAGAGACCGGCCGCCCAGAACTCACCGAGGCCTCGATCATCGTTTCCGGAGGGCGAGGCCTGAAAGAGGCCGAGAACTTCAAGCTGGTGGAAGAGCTCGCAGACCTGCTGGGGGCCGCAGTTGGAGCCAGCAGGGCGGCGGTGGACGCAGGGTGGAAACCCCAGTCGTTCCAGGTGGGCCAGACCGGAAAGACGGTCACTCCCAACCTCTACGTTGCCGTGGGAATATCCGGGGCCATCCAGCACCTGGCGGGCATGTCTTCCAGCAAGTACATAGTGGCCATCAACAAGGACCCCGACGCCCCCATCTTCAACCTGGCAGACTTCGGGGCGGTGGGCGACCTCTTCAAGATAGTGCCCCTGCTCACCGAAGAGTTGAAGAAGGCCACCGCTTAAAGGTATAAGAGCCCCTCGAAACAGACACAGACCGGGAGAGGAGATGCGTATGATGCTAAGGTTGTTTTTGGCAGCGCTGGCTTTGGCCTCGTTTGGACTCTTCGCGTTCAGGTTCAAGCAACTGTTGGACTATCTTAAGATAGGCACAGACAACCCCATACCGCGCACAGACGACAGAAACGGCCGCCTGAAAGAGACGGCAAAGTACGTGCTGGCACAGATATGCAGCCGAAAGGAGCCCTACATCTCCACGGGGATAATGCACACCGCCATATTCTGGGGTTTCTTACTGCTCTTTCCCACTGCGGCAGAGGCCGTTTTGCGCATCGCCTTTCCCGATTTCTCATTCGCCTTCCTGGGCAAGTATCCCTACGGGGCACTGACCCTGCTTCAAGACATCTTCGCCCTTGGGGTACTGGTGGCCATCTGCGGGGCTGCGGTGAGAAGGTTCATCGTGAAACCCAAAAGGGTCGAGAACCACTGGGACGCCCCAGTGATACTGGGCCTTATCCTTGGCGTGGTGCTCACCTTCTTCGCAATGAACATGGCCGAGCTGCAATTGAGCGCAGGGGGGGTACGCCCCGTATCCTCTCTGCTCCACTCCATCCTCGGTCCCCACTCCACCCAGGGGGCGAGCACCGTTTACACCTGGTCATGGGCCCTGCACACCGCCATTCTGCTAATCTTCGTTCCCCTGCTGCTCTACTCTAAGCACATGCACATAATCGCTGGAATACCAAACATCTACCTTCAGAACCGCGAGGGATTCAAGCAGCACCGCATGGACTTCGAGAACTCAGAGTTCTTCGGGGTGAACAGGATAGACCAGCTTAGCTGGAAAGACCTGCTCGATGGTTACGCCTGCACCTATTGTAACCGATGCACCGACCAGTGCCCTGCCAACAACACGGGCAAGCCCCTTGAGCCTGGTGTCCTTATCCAGAACCTAAGGGACGCCCTCATCCAGGATGCCCCCAACGTCATCCGGTTGAAGAAAGAGGATAAGCTGCCACCTCCCGAAGATGAGTGCGAAGAGGTGAAGCCCTTGGTGGACAGGGTGATAAGCCGTGACGCCATCTGGTCGTGCACCACCTGTGGCGCGTGTCTTCACATCTGCCCCGTCTTGAACGAGCATCCCCAGAAGATAGTGGAGATGCGCCGTTACCTGACCCTGATGGAGAGCGACATCTCTGAAGAGCTGCAGATCACCTTCAGAAACCTCGAAAACAACTCTAACCCATG
Organism: uncultured Aquificales bacterium; assembly: GCA_964593115.1. Lineage (GTDB taxonomy): Bacteria > Thermosulfidibacterota > Thermosulfidibacteria > Thermosulfidibacterales > JALWSI01 > JALWSI01. Next base: position 6,645 of record CAZQJB010000006.1, on the reverse strand, counting down.
GGGCGTTGGCTTTGCCAACAGGGCAGACTGGGCCGAGGGACTCGACGTTCCCCTTCTCTCAGACAACCCCGATGCCGAGTACCTGCTGTGGGTGGGATGCGCAGGTGCCTACGACGACCGCTACAAGAAGGTGATGAAAGACCTTGTCACCATCCTCAAGACCGCCAATGTCTCTTTCGCCATCCTTGGCGTCGAAGAGAAGTGCTGTGGAGACTCGGCCCGAAGGCTGGGCAACGAGTACCTCTTCGAGATGATGGCCACAGAGGTGGCAGAGACCCTCAACTCTTACGGGGTGAAAAAGATAATCACCGCCTGTCCACACGGCTACCACACCCTGAAACACGAGTACTCACAGTACGGCTGGAACGGAGAGGTATGGCACCACTCGCAGTTCATCGCCAGGCTGATCCGCGAGAAGCAGATAAGGTTCAACATCGCCCTGCCCCACAAAACCATCTACCACGACTCCTGCTACCTCGGGCGTCACAACGACATCTACGACGATCCCAGGTACATCCTGCGAAACCTGATTCCCGAGGAGCAACTGGTGGAGATGGACCACAACCACGAGCTCTCCTTCTGCTGCGGCGCCGGTGGAGGCAGGATGTGGATGGAAGAGAAGATAGGCGACAGGATAAACGTGGTGAGGTGCAACGAGGCCCTCTCAAAGAACCCCGACAAGATAGTAACCGCCTGTCCCTTCTGCCTCACCATGTTCGAAGACGGGGTGAAAGACGCCGGCAAGGAAGAGGAAGTTGCCGTGAGGGATATTGCGGAACTGGTGGCAAGGGCGATAGAACTCCCCCAACCTGAAGTGTAGGAGGAGTCACCATGAGCCATCTCAACCTTGAAAACCTCGAGCCGGTGGCCAGGTACATGGACCGGCTGAGAGAGCTTTATCCAGAGCCCTACAACCACCACGAGGTGGTGCTTCGCACACCAGAGGGAAAAGAGTTCTCGGTCTATCCCCCTGAGGGGAGGGCAGACCTGATCGCCATAACGGGAGGCGGTAAGTACGAGCTCTTCCACACGGTGCAAGAGGCAAACCAGTACCTTAAGGGACTGGGTTTCGAGAAGCTTCCAGAGGTGTAGAACCGTTTCTGTGCCAAGAAGTGAAAGGGAGGGTGCCTGCCCTCCCTTTTGCGTATCCTCCATTCGTTTTTAAGAAGGGAAGACCCGGATGATTCAGCAAGGGGCCAGGGTGCTGTTACGCTGTGAAGACGGCAAGGAGTACCTGGTGGAGGTTGCCAACCGTAAGTTCTCCACCCAGCACGGTTTCATCGAGCTCGACTCCCTGGTGGGAAAACCCTACGGGGTCATGGTGAAGACCCACATGGGCAAGTCTTTTCACGTCTTTAGCCCAACGGTGGAAGAGATAGTGCGCCACACCAGGCGCCAGACCCAGATCATTTACCCCAAAGAGATCGGCTACCTGGTCACAAAGCTGGGCATAGGCCCTGGGATGACGGTGGTGGAGTGTGGCACCGGAAGCGGGGGGCTCTCAACGGCCCTGGCCTGGTTCCTGGGCCCCGGGGGAAAGCTGGTAACCTACGAGCATAAGAACGAGTTTGCAGAGCTGGCCCGCACCAACCTCGAGAGGGCAGGGTTGCAAGAAAGGGTGTGCATCAAGGTGAGGGATGTGGCAGAGGTGGGCTTTGACGAGAGGGAAGAGGCAGACGCCCTGGTGCTCGACCTGCGTAGCCCCTGGCTGCTGCTGGGGCACGCCTGGCAGGCCATGAAAGGCGGTGCTCCCCTGGGGGTGCTGGTGCCCACCACAAACCAGGTATCAGATACGCTCAGGGAGTTAGAGAATCTGCCCTTTGCCTCTGTGGAGGTGTGCGAGCTGATGCTGCGCAAGTGGAAACCCGTGGCATCCAGGCTCAGGCCCGACGACCGCATGGTTGCCCACACGGGATTCCTGATATTCGCCAGAAAGGTGGTGACAGATGGTGAATAAGGCCAGGTTGCAAAAGCTGTCCAAGGTGGATCCCAGGCTAAGGGGGGTGCACCTATTGAAGGGCAAGGGGAACATCTACGTCTTCGAGGCCCAGAAGGTGATGATAGACACCGGGGCCCAGAAGGACCTGGAGTCTTTGGAGATACTCCCCCCTGTAGAGTTTCTGCTGCTCACCCACCTGCACCCCTGTCACGCCGGTGGGATAGAGAAGGTGTTCAAGGCATACTACCCAAAGGTGTTCTGCTCAGAGGTTGCAGTTGAGACATTGGTAAAGGACCACGGCATAACAGTAGAGAAGATAGAGCCCCTAAAGGGCAACGAGTCCTTCACCCTGAACGGGCTTCAGCTCAGGGCCATTGCGTGCCCCGGCCACTCCAACGACTCCATGGCCTTCTACGAAACCAGCCTCTCACTTCTGGCAACAGGTGACACTGTGCTTGAAGAGGAAGGGCACACACCCCAGGGGGCCCACCTGGAGGAGTGGGCAGAATCGGTGCGTTTCTTAAGCACCCTGCAGGTCTCCGCGCTTCTTCCTGGACACGGAGCGGTACAAAAGAGGGGAATAGTGAAAACCATAGTAGAAAGCTACGCATACCTGCAAGGCATGGCCGAAGAAGATCCCATCATGGGAGATATTGCAGGGGGAATACAGTTTGCAGACCTGGGCATGATGAACGAGGCACTGCGTGCCTTCGACCGCGTGTTAGAGAAAGAGCCAGAGAACCCCGGTGCGGCCTTCTCGAAGGGTCTCACCCTATTGAAGATGAGCCGCTTCCACGAGGCGGTAAGCTGCTTCGACCTGGCCCTGAAGGTGGTGCCAGACTTCAAGGAGGCGGCCAACGCCAAGGTGCTCGCCCAGTCTGCCGCCAAGGGAATGGTTCCAGGTAAGGAGGGCAGGTGAGCCCGTTGCCATGGCCACCACCCTTGGGATAGTTAGGGTAAAGGTATGACCGAGATCCGCATACACGGCAGGGGAGGCCAGGGGGTGGTTGTGGCATCCAGGCTGCTCTCGCTGGCCATATTCGAAAAGGGTGGTTGGGTGCAGTCCTTTCCCACCTTCGGGGCAGAGCGCCGTGGGGCGCCGGTGGCCGCCTTCGTCAGGGCAGACGAAAGGCCCATAGCCCTCAGGTGCAGCATAGATAACCCCGACATGGTCTTGCTGTTAGACAGCAGCCTGTTGAGCGAGGGCGCCCCATTGGCAGGGCTTAAGACAGGGGGCATCATCGTGGTGAACTCACCATCCCCGCCTCAGGTGGGTGAAGGGTTTCACTGTTACTGGGTGGATGCAGGCAGAATAGCATCGCGCCTGGGGCTTGGCACGGTGAACCACCCAGTGGTTAACACCACCATGATCGGTGCCTTCGCCAAGGCCACGGGGATGGTGGGCATGGAGCACGTGGAAAAGGCCTTCAACAGGCTGCTGGAAGATGGGGCAAGGAAGAACGTAGAGGCGGCCCTTTACGCCTACAGGAAGGTGGTGAGCTGCTGATGGCCCGCCTTGAGTTCATGAGGAGCGTCTCGTTCACCGACCTTCTCAACACCGGGACATGGAGCCTATTTCAACCAAGGTTCCTGAACGGTGTGGCCCCCTGCATGGATGCCTGTCCAGCCTCAATAGACATGCCCAGGATTTACGACCTGCTGAGGCGGGGGGAGATAAAGGAGGCGGCCCTGCTACTGCTAAAGTTCAACCCGTTTCCCTTCATCACCGGAGAGATCTGTCCCCAATACTGTGCCAGCCCATGCAACCGGAGAGAGCTGGATCATCCCGTAGAGATTCGCAAGATGGAAAGGTGGCTTGGAGAAGAGATATTAGATAGGGACATCGTATCCAAGCCCTCCCCTACCCTGGGGAAAAGGGTCCTAATCGTAGGCTCGGGTCCGGCAGGTCTCTCTGCGGCACACTACCTGGCCACCGAAGGGGTGAGGGTGACAGTGAGGGAGAGGGAGGCCACGCCTGGGGGCATGCTGGCCTGGGGAATACCTGCCTTCAGGTTCAACAGAGAGATGCTTCAACACGCCCTCGAAAGGCTCTATGCGCTGGGAGTGAAGATTGAGACCGGGTCGCCCATCACCCCTGAGGCATTAGAGGAAGAGGGGAAGGGCTTCGACTCAGTGGTAGTGGCAACGGGCCTGCCAAGGGCCAGGTGCCTGCCCCAGGCAAGACCGGGGAAAAGGGTGCTGTACGGTATCGAGGTGCTGAAAAGGTTCAACCTGCATGGTGAGCTTCCCAAGGGGAGAAACCTGCTGGTCATCGGTGGGGGGAACGTAGCGGTTGACGTGGCCAGGCTCTTTGCCAGAAAGGGTTGCAGTGTGACCATGGCCTGCGTCGAACAGCGAGAAGATATGCCTGCCATCGAGGAGGAGGTCCACGAGGCCCTGAATGAGGGGGTAGAGATCGCCTGCTCCGTGGGTCTGAGGGAGGCCAGGGAAGAGGAGGGGCAGGTGAATGTGACACTGCAAGGGGTAGAGGTGGTTGACGCCTCCACGCCCATGAAGAGGGTTAGATTCACGGGCCAGCCCCACCCGGGAATATTCGACCTGGTGGTTCTTGCCGTGGGACAAGAGGAGGAAGAGGGCTGGAAAGACGGGCCCTGGATAACCAGCGGAGACGTGAAGACCGGCCCATCTTCTGTGGCAGCCGCCATCGCCTCGGGCAGGGAGGCGGCACGAAGGGTGCTCGCAGGTCTGACCGGCAGAAGATACCTGCACGCCAGGGAGGATGAGTGGAAGAGAGAGACGAATGAACTCGTCACCTTTCAAGACCTGGCACCTTACAATTTAAGCTTGTTCAACGGGTCAGATGAGATACCACCAGGTGTTCCATCCGAGGTGAAAGAGTGTGTCTCTTGCGGTTACTGCAACGGTTGCGGAACCTGCTGGCTATTCTGTCCCGATGCCGCCATAAGGCTCGAACAGCCACCTGTTCTCGACGCACAGCACTGCAAGGGATGCGGCATCTGCGCCACCGAGTGCCCCAGGGGGGTGGTGTTCATGAGGAAGCGCGAGGGCCTGGGCCAGGATTGACCGTTCACCTTCCACGTGCTCTAATCCCCTAAACCAAAACCCAGGAGGCATTCGACCATGTTCAAGGTAGCGGTTCTGCCAGGAGACGGCATAGGTCCCGAGGTGATCGCAGAGGCCATCAAGGTTCTCGACTCTGTCTCTGAGCGCTTCGGTTTCTCAATAGAGTACCAAGAGGCCCTGGTAGGGGGTATTGCAATAGACGAGGTGGGCAAGGCGCTCCCCCAGGAGACCCTTAAGGTGTGCAACGAGGCACACGCCATTCTTTTCGGGGCCGTGGGTGGACCAAAGTGGGAGTCTCTTCCCCCAGAGGAACAACCAGAACGAGGGGCGTTGCTCCCCCTGAGAAAAGAGTACAACCTTTACGCAAACCTCAGGCCCGCCATCATATTCCCTGCCCTGCTGGATTCATCGCCACTGAAAGACTCGGTACTGGGCGGCAAGGGATTCGACATACTGGTGGTGAGAGAGCTCACAGGGGGCATCTACTTCGGCCAGCCCAAGGGTATCGAGTTAGAAGAGAGTGGCCGTAAGGGCATAGACACCATGATCTATTACGACTGGGAGATAGACAGGATAGCCCGAAAGGCCTTCGATGCGGCAATGGTGAGAAACAAGAAGGTCACCTCCATCGACAAGGCCAACGTGCTGAACTCCATGGTGCTGTGGCGCGAGGTGGTGAACGAGGTTGCCAAAGAGTTCCCCGAGGTAGAGCTTAACCACCTGCTGGTGGACAACGCCGCCATGCAGCTCATCCGTAACCCGTTACAGTTCGACGTGATACTGGCGGGGAACATGTTCGGGGACATTCTATCAGACGAGGCCGCCATGCTCACGGGCTCAATAGGTATGCTGCCCTCCGCCAGCTTAGGTGACTTCAAGGGGCTCTACGAGCCGGTTCACGGCAGCGCGCCTGACATCGCGGGCCAGGGCATAGCCAACCCCCTTGCAACCATCCTATCGGCGGCCATGATGCTAAGGTACTCCTTCCACCAGGAGGATGCCGCCAGGTGCATAGAGAGGGCGGTGGAAGAGGTGCTCGCCCAGGGCTACCGCACAGCCGACCTCTACCGGGGAGAGGGCACCAGGGTGAACACCTCGCAGATGGGAGACCTGGTGGCAGAGCGGGTGAAGGCTTAGATGACCAGGATCGTCACAGGGGGAATACTGCTGGCGGTAGTGCTGGGCCTGCTCTTCTGGCCCGATCCCCTACCCTTCGGGCTCTTTCTTGCCCTGCTGGGGGTGATGGGGCTCTACGAGTTCGGCAAGCTCATGGGCGAGTTCAACCCCTGGCTCTTCGTTGCCCAGTGCGCCGGGCTCCTGGTAACCGTCTTGGGAGTGTACAAGGGCTCATGGCCCTTGGCCCTCTCGGGGCTCTCACTGCCCCTTGTGATGGAGGGCTCGGCCCTCATCCTATCCTGGGAGGACCCCACACCCTCGTTGATACCAGTGGCCACTAAGGGAGTGGCGGGGATGGCATACCTGGGTGTTCCCCTGGCATTGGCCCTGGCACTGAAGACCGGGCCCAAGGGACTGGTACACCTGATAACCGTAGCCGCCGCCATCTGGGTGGGAGACACCGCCGCCTACTACGGGGGACGGCGATTCGGCGTTCGGCCACTGCACCCCGCGAGCCCCAAAAAGACCTGGGAGGGCACCCTGTG
>CAZQJB010000005.1:0-21311 GCA_964593115.1 uncultured Aquificales bacterium | reverse complement strand
CGCGGTTCCAGCGGCCGACGCCCGCGGCGCAGTCCGCCACATAGTCGTCGCGCAGCCGCATGTTGAGCGCGGAGAGCGCGGCAACGTCCTCGTCCACGATCCTGCCGTCCTTGAAGCGCGCCACGGGATAGGTGCTGCCCTCGAACACTGGAACCTCGCCCACGGTGTCACCGGCCTCCAGTATTCCCAATATCTGGGCCTTTCCCTGCGAGGATAGCTTCATCACCTTAACCCTGCCCGCAAGGATAACGTAGAACCCCCTTGCCGTCTCGCCCTGGGAGAAGAGCATCTCTCCCTTGGCGATCTCCTTCTTAACCGCGGTTCTCTCGAGCACCTCAACCAGGCCCGAAGAGAGCCCTTTGAAAAGGGGAACCTCGCCAAGTTTCAAAAGGTCTCGGCTCACTCCTCTGGAGGCTCAAACCTGTAGCCCACACCGGGGTGGGTTATCACGTAGCGGGGTTTGTCTGGCTCTGGCTCTATCTTGCACCTGAGGCGCCTCACGTGGACGTCCAGCGACCTGCTATCTGCATCCACCTCTCCCTGCCAGATCTGGGACTTTATGAACTCCCTGGGCACCACGTCACCGGCATGGATCATGAGAAGCTCAAGAAGTTCGCACTCCTTCTTTGTGAGACGAACCAGCTTGTCGCCAATCATCACCTCTCGTCTCCTGTGGAAGAGCTTCATGTTACCGCTTTCCAGGGGCTCGTCCCTGAACAGTCTTTGGCCCTTACGCTTCAGGCACGCCCTTATCCTGGCAGCAAGCTCAAGGTACTCGAAGGGCTTGGTCACGTAGTCGTCTGCCCCCACCTCGAATCCCCTGAGCTTGTCGGACATGGTGTCGCGAACCGTGAGCATGATAACCGGAATGTCCCCTATCTCCCTTATCTCCTTGCAGACCTTGATGCCGTCGGTGTCAGGCAGGTTCAGGTCGAGAATCACCACGTCTGGTGACACGTTCTTCACCAGGGTGAGCCCGTCGGCGCCGTTGGAGGCGTTGTACACCTCGTATCCATCCATCTGAAGGTTGCCCTTCAAGACCGTGGTGATGTCTGGATCGTCCTCTATCACCAGTACCTTCTTCGACTCTATCACCGTTCTTCCTCCTTCCAATCTCGTTCTGCTCTACCCTTCAAACGCGTTCTGCTCGGCATCGGTTCAACCCTGCACTCCGGGCAATAAAAAGGTCACCCGGGTACCCCTGTGGCCGTCCGGTTCGGATATCTCTATTCGTCCACCGTGGGCCTCAACTATCCCCTTGCATATTGCAAGACCCAACCCCGTAGAACCATTGGACTCCCCGTTCTTCTTAATCCTGTAAAACTTCTCAAAAACCCTCTCCCTCTCCCCTGGTGGAATACCAGGCCCGAAGTCTTCAACCGACACCACCGCCCACGAGCCCTCGACATCCACCTTAACCAGCACCTTGCCACCCTCGGGAGAGAACCTGATGGCGTTACTCAAAAGGTTCGCCACCACCTGCGAGATCCTGTCGCCGTCGAAGGGCAACACAACCTCGTCTCCCTCCTTCTCAACCTCTATTGTTACATCTTTCTGCTTGGCCATCAAGCCGGTCATGAATACGGTATCCTCAACCACCTCCACCAGGTCCTGCACCTCCATGTTCATCTCGAGCTTTCCGCTCTCCAGGCGGGCGCAGTCGAGCAGGTCGCCGATCATCTTCGACAGCTTATCCATGTTTTTTCGTATCACCTCGATGTAGGGGTCCACACCTGTCCTTCGGGACAACAGGTCAACCGCCCCTTTCATGGCGGTGAGGGGGGTCTTCAGGTCATGGGTGATGTTAGAGAAGAACTCTGATTTGAAGCTCTCGGTCTCCTTCAACTCCTGGTAGGCCGCCTCTACCCTCTCGATGGCCTTTTTCACCTCTATCTCCATCTCCCTGCGATGGCTAAGCATTCTTTTCACTATTGAGTTGAAGTTCTTTGCCAGCACACCCCACTCGTCTCCCCTATCCTCGTCCATCCTCACCTGCAGATCCCCTTCGCTAACCTTTTTGGAGGCATCAACGAACTGTCCCAAGGGAAGGATCACCCAAACTCTGAGCATAACAGAGAGCACTGCAAACACCGCCACCATGAAAACGAACATAACAAGAAAGACCTGTCCCCTGTCTTTATGAAGTTTATTCAGCATGAAATCCGCTGAAAATGTAATGCTCACACACCCAGACACATTGGTCTGGTAGTACCTGTGACAACCCATGCACTCCTCTGTGAAGCGAAGGGGGGCGGCAAAGCGAAAGACCGCACCAGTAGATGCCTCGTTGATCCCCCAAACGGGCTTCCCACCGCTCTCCTGCATGGAAAGTATGGCCTTCTTTTCGAAATCGTCGGCCTTGTGGGCAGGGCTCAAAGGCATGAGCATGGCAACCCTGACTCTGCAAGGCACCCTGCCTTTAGAGTACACGTAAAGCTCTTCGTTGAACCTGCAAGGGCTAAGCAGCCTGTACTTGCCGTCTTTCTTCACGTAGATCCCCTTGTGAGAGGCTATCCAATGCCTGGTGACCACGACATCCCTGTAGGCGGTCTCTGCCTGGGAAAGCATCTGGTTGATGATCAGCCTTCTCTCTACCCTCAACATCCAGAGGGAAGAGAGCAACCAGCAAACACCCAGTAAAACCGCCACGAACAGCGTTACTTTCCTGCCAAGTACCGAAACCATGGTCTTCCTTTACCGTAACATTCACCCTTTGGCAAAAGGGTATCCAGGTCAAATCCAGAGAATCGTATTCATCTGCCTTAAAAGAAGCTCGACAGTAACAATTTTTATTATTTTTTTACTCATAGCCCCCTTGAAACAGGAAACGAAAAGTGGTTTTATTGATAATGAGAATGAGAACCACTTAGTGATTTGAGTAACAAACACTGAAGCAGAGAAAGGAGGTGATGTGTTTGAGGGATACAGAGAGAAGGGATATACTGGCAGCGCAGGAAGGCAAGGCATTGGTTTCTCTGGTGATAGGGCTGTTCGTGGGAGCTGCGCTATGTTTCTTTGGCATTCTCGTCGTTCACAGCACCTCCAAATCTTCATTCTGCCTCTCTTGCCACGAGATGCACCCAGCAGGCACAGATTGGAAGACTTCTCCTCATTACGCCAACGCCAAAGGGGTAGTGGCCGAGTGCAAAGACTGCCACATAAAACCGGGTTTGGTACACGAGATATTGGCAAAGATGACAGACGGCACCAAAGACCTGATGTTTCACCTTGTGGACAACCCCAATCCAACAGAGGCGGTGCGTAACAAGTGGCGGGCATTGGTGAGAAGGAGCATCAGCGACGAGAGTTGCCGGCATTGCCACAGGGTCCTCATTCCTCCTGGCATAAGCAAGGGAGGAATAATAGCCCACATGACATACCAGAGAAGCAAGGCCGAACTGGGGCTGAAGTGCGTAAAGTGCCACTACCACAGGTTCCATGGCCCCAAGCCAGAGTACGGAACGTTGTAGAATCAAACTTGTGCAAGGAGGAAGCCGGATGAAGAGAGGTTGGTGGATAACATTAGCAATGATTGCCGCACTGGGAATGGCATCGCTGCCGGCGATGGCGGCAAAGGTCCCCGTTCCCTACGTGCCAAAAGAGTTGAAGGTGGTTAGGGGTCTAACCCCCACCGAGGCCAAGTGCATAGAGTGCCACTCGAAGAACCAGCCCGGCAGGGTCCACGACTGGGCACAAAGTGCCCACGCCAGGGCAAACATCGCCTGTCTCGACTGCCACAAGGCAGATCCCAGCGACGTTGACGCAATGGACTGTCCCGGAACGATAGGCGACCCCAAGCTGAAGATAACCCCCATCGTCACTCCCAAGGACTGCTCCCGTTGCCATCCCCAGGAGTTCAAAGAGTTCGAAAGGACCAAGCACGCCCGCACCCTTCACATCATCCGCGACCAGATAAAGGATCCCTGGCTGCGCGGCATGGCATCCAACGAAGAGCGGGCAACAGGATGCTTCATGTGCCACGGCAGCACCATAAAGTTCGAGACCAAGAACGGAAAGAAGAGACTTGATCCCCTAACCTGGCCCAACGAGGGCTGTGGACGTATCAACCCCGACGGCTCCAAGGGCTCTTGCGTCATCTGCCACACCAGCCACAGGTTCTCAATCGCCGAGGCGAGAAAGCCCGAAACCTGCGGACAGTGCCACCTGGGACCCGACCATCCCCAAAAGGAGATCTACTTCGAGTCTAAGCACGGCCTGCGCTACCTGGCAGAGGGCAGCAAGTGGAACTGGAACGCCGCCCCTGGAACCTGGCAGGCGGGACGAGACTTTACCGCACCCACCTGCGCCGTGTGCCACATGTCGGGGATAGGCGGCCTGCCCACCACCCACGACGTGGCCACCAGGCTGAAATGGGAAAGCCAGGCACCCATGGTGCTGCTCAACAAGGACTACAACCCAGAGCAGGCCAGAAAGAACATGCTGGTTGTCTGCAACCAGTGCCACTCTCCCCAGTGGTCCAAGAACTACCTGGACAGGTTTGACAAGACCATGGTCCACTACGGAGAGGCCTACTTCAAGCCTGCCAAGAAGATGCTGACCGACCTCTACGCCAAGGGCCTGCTCACCAAGTGGCCCTTCTTCGACGAGGAGTTCGAGTGGGACTTCTACGAGCTATGGCACCACCAGGGTAGAAGGGCCCGCATGGGCGCCATGATGATGGGGCCAGACTACTCATGGTGGCACGGGTTCTACGACTGCAAAAAGACCTTCTTGAAGATGGAAGAGATCTACCACAAGCTGCTCAAGCAGGGTAAGGCCCAGCCCAAGTTCCTACCAGGGGCAACGGGAGACAACATCACTCCCTTGAAGGACCTGCCCAAACCCATAGAGGTGTGGAAGAAGACCCCAGGCACACTGATGCCTACGGCAGGCAAGTAGGGTAAAGGCAAAAGCTCAAGAGGGGGCCCTTTTTCCAGGGCCCCTTTCTCTTTCATGTTGACTCTGATTCGTCAGCTTGGGTATTAGCCGGTTGGTGAAGCGAGAGTGGCGGAACTGGTAGACGCGCTGGACTTAGGATCCAGTGGGCCTCGCCCGTGCGGGTTCAAGTCCCGCCTCTCGCACCAGTCACGCGGAAAAGAGAATAGCCTACGGCAAGGCCCCATCACCAATGGCCAACCTGAGCATGGCGTTCAACATCGCCACCGCCACCGGGGTCCCCCCCCGGTTTCCCAAAAGGGTGATGCAGGGCAGACCGCTGTTCAGAAGGGCCCTTTTGGCCCTGACCGTTCCCACGAAACCCACGGGCACCCCGATCACGAGACCAGGTCTTATTCCCCTCGCTGCAAGACTGCACACCGTATCCAAGGCTGTAGGAGCGTTGCCAATGACCACAATGGAGCCTTCCAAGGAATCGCCCAGTCCTTCAAAGGCCCAGGCAGAACGGGTGAATCCAGGGGGAGGTGTATCTTTGGGACGGGACACCTCCACAGGGCACCCTAACCTCTCTGCAATGCCCTTGGAGACCCCAGCCAAGGCCATACCCGTGTCCAACCAGACAGGGGCACCTATTTTGAGCAGTTCAACCCCCCGCTCGGCTGCATTCCCATAGAACCTAACCAGGGGAACGATGGAGAAGTCGGCCACGGCGTGAACCGCCCTTGCAACCACCTGCATCTCTGCGGCAGAGAACGAGTAGGCAGAAAGTCCATTCAGTATGAAGTTAAGGCTAAGTTGCTCAATCTCACCTCCTTCAAGGCCCTTATCTCCCAGTTCCACCGAGGTGAGCCACGGGGGATGGGATTCCCCACCCGTATCCCGGCACCCAAGGGAATAACCCCTGTCCGTCACCATTCTGCCCTCGACCACCCTGGTGCGGGAGTTACCCACCACAATTGTGGCACCCATGTCGGTGAACTCCACATTTAGCATCTCTTGCAAGGTTGTGATGCTAACCTTTTCGTCCATCGAGAAGACCCTGCTCACAACACCCACGGGGGTGTCCAGGGAACGCCAGTGTGACACCACCCTTAACGCCTTGGAGAGATGGTGGCGGCGGCCGGTAGAGCCGGGGTTGTAAAGCACCAGCACCAGGTCGGCAGAGGCGGCCTTCTCAAGACGGTAGAGAATCCCCTCCCAGGGAACCAACAGGTCAGAGAGCGAAACAAGGGCAAAGTCACCCATCAGGGGGGCCCCCAACTTGGCTGCCACTGCCGAAAGGGCGGGCAGGCCGGGAACCACCTCCACCTCTATTCCCTCTGCCATACTGAGGAGGGGCCCGGCCATCCCGTAGATCCCTGGGTCTCCGCCTGACACCAGGGCCACCCTCTCTCCATCCCGGGCAAGCCCAACGGCCAGCCTGCACCTGTCTAACTCACCACCCATGGGAAAGGGGTGAAGCTCGTGACCGCCTGGGTCCACCAGTGATGCCGCCCTGGCAAGGTACTCTCTGTACCCCACCCAGTGAGAGGATAGTTCAAGGGCGCGGCGGGCCATTGGGGTGAGCAGCTCGTCAACCCCGGGGCCCAGGCCCACAACGAAAACCTCTCCCCTACCCTTCAAAGTAGTTCCTCACCACCTTCAGGGCACAGTGCTCACCGCACATGGTGCAGGTATCGGGGGCCTCGGGGGGACGGCTGGAACGTATCTCGCTGAACCTGTCCTTGAAGGTTGCCAACTGGTACTGGCGTGCCCAATCGAGATCCCTTCTGGCGCGCGCCATCTCGAGATCATCGCCTTTACGGCCCAGTTTAACCATGTCACCCAGATAGGCACCCATTCGCGCAAACCTTACACCTTCACGCACATCCTCGGGAAGGGGAAGTGCAAGGTGCTCTGCCGGTGTGAGGTAACAGATCAGGTCGGCCCCGTACTGGGCAGCCAGGGCTGCTCCAACCATGCCAATGGCGTGGTCGTAACCTGGAAACACGTCTGAGGGCACGGGACCAAGAACGTAGTATGGCCGTCCCCCGCTAAGTTTCTCTTGCAGCTTCATGTTCATCTCGATCTCGTCAATGGGAATGTGGCCGGGCCCCTCGGTCATCACCTGAAGGCCGGCTGAGTGGGCCTCGTCTGCAAGCTCGCAGTTCACGATGAGCTCTTGGGTCTGGGCCCTGTCACAGGAGTCATGTACAGCACCGGCGCGCATACCGTTTCCCAGGCTTAAAACCACGTCGTACTCCTTCAAGATCTCCACCACCCTGTGAAAATCCGTGTAGTATGGATTATCCACGCCGTTGTACTCCATCCAGGCCACCAAAAAGGCCCCTCCCCTGCTCACCAGCCCCCCGTGACGGTAACCCTGTTTCTTGAGCCTCTCCACCGAGAGCCGGTTGATGCCACAGTGGACCGCCATGAAATCTACCCCGTGGGCCACCTGTCTCTCGAGCACCTCAAAGAACAACTCCTTGGGCGCCTTCACTATGGCCCCGTAACTCCTGATGGCCTCTGCTGCCACCTGGTAAAGGGGAACCGTACCCACTGGAATATCCACCGCATCGAGAACCGTGGTTCTGATCTCATCCAGGTCTCCACCTGTGGAAAGCTCCATGAGGGTATCTGCGCCTTCCTCCTGGGCAACACGGGCCTTCTTCACCTCCATCTCAAGGTCAACGATGTCTGAAGAGGTGCCAATACTGGCGTTCACCTTGGTGCGAAGACCCTTTCCTATGCCAACGGGCCTCGGGTTACGCAGCCTGTTTCCCAGCACCACCACCTTTCCACTTGCAACCCTATCCCTCACCTCTTCGGGGGAGAGGCCCTCTTCAAGGGCAACGGCCTCCATTCTCTCTGTGACAACGCCTTGGCGGGCGAGTTCTAACTGCGTCTTGCTCAATCTATTACCTCCTGCTCTTCTTTAAGGTTTTCAACGACCATTCCCTTGCGCCCTGACACGGCAAGGGCAAGGGTAACATCTCCCACCACCTTCTTTGGAACAATCAGCTCTCCTTCAGGCAACACCGAGAGGGCCGCTGGCTCCGCCACCCCCACCACGCCTAACTTATCCTTGGCCCTGCTGGGCGATGTACCAGGAAAGTTGTTCAACACCTCTAAGGGCACAATAACCAGGGCGGCACCCATCTCCACGGCCAAGGGCAACAGCACCTCTTCGGCCTCACCGGCCTTTGCCTCGCAGGTGGCCAGCACAGCCGGCCTCTCTCGCAGTCCTTTAAGAAAGGCACCAAGGGCCCCTGCAACCGACTCTGCAGAGGCACCCCTGCGCCATCCCATGCCCAGGGAATAGACAGGTGCCCCCTCCACCATGGCCTTGTTGAAGAGCAGGGCATCGGTCTTGGGATGTACGGAGAAACCCCGCTCCAGTGCCAGCTCCTCCAACGAGGGCACCCCAAGGGCCTCTGTGCCCGTGGTGACCACGGGCACCGCCCCCAGCACCTGGGCAATCTCCCTGACAAGGCGGTTCGCACCGTGGTGCCCCCCGGTTAGGGCCACTGCAAAGGAGCCCGCTATGTCCACCACCACCACAGGGGGATCAGAGAACTTGGAGCGTAATAGGGGGGCCACCATTCTCACGGCAACCCCAAGGGGACCCACGAAGACCAAGGGCACGCCCAGGTTCCACGCCTCTTTCACCCTGCCTGAGAGTGCACCGCTGGCAAGCAATCTCGCAGATGGAAAGGTGTTGACCAGCCTCTTTGCCACCGAAGACCCTGCCCTGGGGGATACGGGAAGTATGGTGAAAGAGAACCCTTTCTGGGTTTCAGAAACCAGGGGCTCAGCACCGTACAAGAAAGACCTGGCACCAGTGTTGTACTGGTCAGGAAGCACCATCACCAGGGCACTACCTTTTAGATTCTCTCTCTCCACCAAGGCTGGCAACCCCTCAAGGCTGGTCCACCAGCTCCGCTCTTCTGCCCAGCTCGCCTTGTGCACCACCGCCACGGGGGTGAAGGGTGAAAGACCGCCCCTGATGCAGCGCTGTGAGATCTGGGCAGCCTTGTGAACACTCAAGAACACCGCCATGCTGGCACCTGTTGCAGCAAAGCGCTCAAGGGACTCCTGGGCCCTCACAGGGGTGCGCCCGGGCAGGCGGGTGACCACCAGTGACTGGACACCCCCGGGCTGGGTGTACTCCACCCCAAGGGCGGCGGCAGAGGCGGCAAGGGAGGAGACCCCTGGAACCACCTTAACCTTCACCCCCCTTGCCCTGAGCTCCTCGGTCATCTCTTGCAGAGAGCCGTAGATGCTGGGGTCTCCCGAGGCCAGCCTCACCACCCTTCCCCCCTTCAGGGCACAACTGGCCATCTCTTCAACGATCTTTTGCAGTGAGAGGCCGTGGCTGTTCAACATGCAGCAGCCCGGTGGGGCAAACTCCAGCACCTGGGGATTCACCAGCGAGCCGGCGTAAACCACCAGGTCGGCCTGTGCCAGCAGTTCTCTTCCCCTGATGGTGAGAAGCCGTGGGTCACCAGGCCCCGCCCCAACAACGTGGACCACGGGGTTCTCACTCACGGTCAGCTGCTCCAGCCTTATTCACCATTGCAAGCTCCACTACACTGCCTATCACCACAAGCACAGGAGGAGCGAGTCCCTCCCGATCCCTCGCCTCAACCATCCCCCCAACCGTGGTGACCACCAACCTCTGCTCCGGCCAGGTCACCCTCTCGCCAAGAAGAACGGGGGTTGCAGGATCCATGCCCTGGCCAAGCAACCCTTCCCTAAGCTCGGCCAGGGCACCAAGTCCCATGTAAACCACCAGGGTACCCCCAAGACCTGAGAGATGGGAGAAGGGCAGATCCAAAGGCCTGTCCCCCCTGCGGTGGCCAGTCACGAAGCTGAGCACCGACGAGCACCGACGGTGGGTGAGGGAAAATCCGCACTGCGAGGCAATGGCAGAGGCCGCCGTGACCCCAGGAACCACCTGGTATGGAACACCGTGGTTTCTCAGGTACTCTATCTCTTCGCCCACGCGTCCGAAGACAAAGGGATCGCCACCCTTCAACCTCACCACGGTCAGCCCCTCTCTGGCCTTCTCTACCAACAGACGGTTGATCTCTTCTTGCCTTGCAGAGTGCTTGCCTGCCACCTTACCCACGTAGATTCTCTGGGCAAGGGAGGGAACCTCGCCCAGCAGGTCCTGGCTAACCAGGTGGTCGTAGAGCACCACCTCTGCCTGCCTAAGCAGCCTTAATCCCCTCACGGTGATCAGCTCGGGATCCCCGGGACCAGCCCCCACGATGTAAACGGTTCCCACAGCGCTCATTGACGGTCCATTTTCACAAAGAGCCGATTAAGCCACAATATCTCGTCAAAGGTGTTGGTGTTCGGTCTTGCAAACTTCAGCTCGTCAACCCTGACAAACCTGGCATTCATGCCCTTGAAAAAGGGCCTTTCGCCAGGGGGTAGGGGGTTCTTGTTCATGGGTCCAACCTGGTAGATGTAAACCTGGGGGGATAGGGAGAGGGCCTTCTCGTACGAGAGCCTCACTATCTTTCTCTTGGCGGAGACCAGGTAGAGCCCACCGGCCAGCCTAACCATGTCTGCCACTATGTTTCTGCTGCCCGCCACCATGTAGGGGTGCTCCATCACCTCGTAGAGCACCGTAGGGTGGTTCGAAATAGGCCTGAGGGAGGCCAACTCACCCTTTAACCGTTCAACCAGGGCTTCGGCCTGATGCTCCCTGCCCAAGAGCCTGCCAATATCGAGGATATTCTTTAGTATCCCATTGCAGGTCACTGGGTTGTAGTGAAAGACCTGGCACCCCACCTTTTGCGCCATCTCTTCGCTGAAGAACCGGTTAGACGACACCACCAACAGGTCGGGCTTAAGGGACGAGATTATCTCTACGTTGGGCCGAATATGCGAGCCCACCCTGCGGGCGCGGGGAAAGAGGGCAACGCTCTTTGTAACCCCCACCACCACCTGCCCTGCACCCAAGCTGTTGAACACGTCAGCCGCCGCAGGCGAGAGGATCACCACCCTGCGGCAAGGGGCGGCCTTGGCCCTTTTCGCCCATGCCCTATGGCAGGGAGAAAGAGAAAGCGCCGCCACGAGAAACGCTGACACCGTAAACCTGAGAGAGCATCTCATGGTCAACCTCCTTGCTCTTCACATCGTAGGCAACCTGCCCATTCTTCAAAAAGATAAAGCGCTGAAAGAAAGAGAGGGCGAGGTTCACGTCGTGCATAACCGCAACCACCGTCTTGGGCCCGCGGGCGATGAGAGAGAGTACCATCAGCCCGTGGCGCGAGTCCAGCATCGAGACAGGCTCATCCAGGAAGAGCACGGGAGTATTCTGGTTCAACACCCTTGCCAGCATCGCCCTTCTCTGCTCGCCACCTGAGAGGTGTACACACCGCCTCTCAGCTAAAGACTCCAGGTCGAGCATATTCAGAACCTTTTTAGTGGCCCTGTGATCCTCGCCATCGAAATCCCTGCCCTGCAACCTGGAAAATCTTCCCATGAGCACCAGTTGGTAAACCGTGAAGGGAAAGACCACCGAGGCCACCTGGGGCAGAAAGGCCATGAGTCTCGCCCTCTCGGCAGGACACAATCCCTCCACCGGCACTCCTCCCACCGTCACCCTGCCCGAAATGGGGGCGAGAAGTCCCGCCATCAGGGCAAGAAGGGTGCTCTTACCCGAGCCGTTCTCGCCCATCACCGCCACCTTCTCACCAGGATAAACCTTCAGGCCCGGCACCCTAAGAGAGAAGTCTCCCCTGCAAAAGGACAGGTCCTGCACCTCTACACCAAAGGGGCTATCTCCAGGCAATGTAAGGGAAGGGGGTTCAGGCCTCGGCATACCAGAGCTCCTCCCTGCGCCTGAAGAGCAGGTAGAGAAAGAAACTGCCCCCTGCAATAGAGGTGACGATACCCACGGGAAGCTCGGCCCCCTGGGGCACCACCACCCTGGAGAAGGTGTCGGCAACAACCAGCAGCATGGCGCCCATCACCGTGGAGTAGTAGATGTTCTCCCTCATGTCGCTGCCGAATAGGGCCCTTGCAAGGTGGGGAACTATGAGCCCAACGAAGCCTATTATCCCGGTGAAGCTAACCGAGAGGGCCACCAGCACCGTGGCAAGCACGAAGAGAAGACGCCTGAGCCTGTCAACGTCTATTCCAGACGAGATGGCCGAGAGCCTGTCCAAGGCCAACAGGTTGAAAGACAAGGCCCTCGTTGATGAGTACCCCAGAACAAGCCCAAGGGCCAGCGAGCACAGGGCGATCTTGTACCAGTCCACCAGGTAGAATCCGCCCATGAGCCAGAAGACCACAGACGAGAGAGACTCGTCGAAGATGTACTTGAGAAGGCCGATACCGGCGGAAGAGACGATGTTCACCACAATACCGGCAAGGATCATGGTGACTGGGCTAACAACACCCTCCCTGCACGAGAGGCGATAAACGAAGAGCAGTCCCGCCAGCCCGCCGAGGATGGCGGGAATCGGCACGAAGAGGGCAGGCAGGCCCAGGGATATTGCCACCACCGCTCCCAGGGCCGAGGCGCTTGCGGTTCCCGTGGTGAAGCCATCGGCAAGGGGATTTCTGAGCACAAGCTGGTAGATTGAGCCCGAGAGGCCCAGCATGGCGCCGTTCACCGCAGCGAACACCACCCTGGGCAGGCGGAACTCCCAGAGAATAGAGATGGCCCTGGCATCGAGGTGAAGGGGGCTTGTCTTTACCGGCCCCACGAACACCGAGAGCGCAGAGACCCCCACGAGCAAGGCGAGAAAGAGCGCCCTCATGCCTCTGCCCTCTCCACCATCACCACTGAGATCACCATCAGCAGAACGGTTATCCCCATCATCAGAATAAGGTACCCCCACGAGAAGAGCCCGCTTGAGGGTAGCAGCGTACCCCTGATGAGCTTTGTGGAGTAGGTGAGGGGAAAGAGGTAGCCCAGGTACTTTGCCAGAAGTGGCATCTTCTCGATGGGGTAGAAGGTGTCAGAGAGAAAGATCATGGGCACCATCACGAAGGTGCTGAATGCAGACTGGTCGGCGTGTGACTCAACGGCCATTGCCACGATGAAGCCGAGCAGCGAGAAGGCCAGCAGGTGAAGCAGCAGGCAGAAGAGAAACATGGGGGTTATGGTAAGGCCTATGCCTGCCAAGGCCGCGTAACCGAGCAAGAAGAGCACGGGTATCATTCCCTTGCAGATCCCGTAGAGCACCTCTCCCACCACGATCTCCCACCTGCCCATTGGTGCCAGCAGGTACTCCTCGAACACCTTGAAGTAGTACCTCGAGATGTGCACCTCGAGGGATATGCCGTAAGACTGGTTCATGCTGCTCATGGTGATCAGTCCCGGAAGCAGGAATAGCAGGTAGTCCATGCCGTTCACCCTTGCCCCCCTGCCTATGCCGTACCCAAAGGCAAGCAGGAAAAGGGCGGGATGGATAACCGCCGCCAACACCGTGCGCACCCCCCTGCGGCGGTAGAACATGAGCTCACGGTAGAAGACGGCCCAGGCCCCAATCACACCCGTATCCTCCTGCCCGTGAGGTTCAAGAAGACGTCCTCGAGGTTCACGTTGCGTATCTTGGCAGGAACCTTTAGCTCTTCCATGCGCCTGATGGCATCTCTACGGGTAGAGAAGAACTCCTCGTCTATCCGGTCCGGGTGGTAGATCTCGAGGGTGTAGCGTCCAAGCCCGTCCATCAACTGGCGGGGACGCCCCCGTGCAACCACCCTCCCCTCGTCCAGTATCACCACCTCGTGGGCCAGCATCTCGGCCTCCTCTATGTAGTGGGTGGTGAGAAAAACCGTGCACTCACCAAGTGAGTTTATCCCCCTAACCATCTCCCACATCCCGCGGCGAACCGCGGGATCGAGCCCCACGGTGGGCTCGTCGAGGAAGAGTATGCTGGGCCTGTGTAGCAGGGCACGCCCAATAATCAGCCTTCTCTTCATGCCCCCTGACAGGTGGTCTGCCTTGCGCTCCAGGTGGTCCTGTAACCCTGTGAACTCAAGAACCTCCTCAATACGCTCCTGCTGCAACCGGCCAGTGATGCCGTGCAGGTAACAGTGAACCTTCAGGTTCTCCTTAACCGTAAGGTCCCTGTCCACGTTGTTGTGCTGGGGCACCACGCCGATAACCCGCTTGAAACCCAGTGAGCGGGGAGAGAATGGGTTGCCTCTGTAAAAGACCTGTCCCTCAAAGTCTCTAATCAAACCGACGAGTATTTTGATTGTGGTTGTCTTGCCAGCCCCGTTTGGACCCAACAGGGCAAGCACCTCTCCCCTACTCGCGCCAAAGGAGACTCCCTTGAGGGCCTCAACCTTGCCGAAGCGCTTTCTCAGGTCTTTTACCTCTACCTCCACTCGATCCCCCAACAACTAATGAAGGGGGCCTTGCACAAGGCCCCCATAAGGTGCCTCACTTCACCTCTATCCCCGCATCCCTGGCGGCGTCTCTCACGTGCTGCACCACGATCTCGGCGATGCCGTCGTTCTCTCCAAGGCCATGAAGAACAGGCTCAACCTTGAATCCCGCCGCCTTCAGCACGTTCTTCCAGGAATCCGGATCGGGACCGGCCATGTCGTTGTGGGCATGGTCACCAGCCACAACCATGAAGGGCTTCAGCACCACACGCTTGCTCCTGGCATGCCTTTTGAGTGAGGTGACCAGGTCACCAAGGGATGGATACCCCTCCACGGTGCCCACGAAGGTCTGCACCTGGGGGTAGAGCCTGCGGAACATCTTCTGGGCCTCTGCGTAGATACCGCTTGACCAGTACTCGTTGCCGTGACCCATGTAAACCAGCACCGCCCCCCTCTTCTGGGCAAGCTCCACGTCAGGGGCAAGGGCCCTCACCCCCTTTTCGAGGTCAAGGTGGTAGTCGTACCTGTTACCCACCCCGCCCATGATGGGCCGCCCCCAGGCAAGCTTGTGAAAAGGCATCCACTTTGCCTTCACCGTCTCTATGGAGCGTATGGCCCTAAGGTAAGAGAGCAGGTCTTCCACCTCCTCCCCGTGGTAGATGTGGGTGGACTGCACCACAACGTTCTTGTAGCCCTCGTCCTGCAGCTCTCCCATGGTGGCAAGAAAACCCTTCACGTAGAGTATCTCTTTGGGAACCCCCTGGGAGAGCCACTTTTCGGCATCGGCCTGCCGTTTTCTCCATATGGAGCGAATGATGTTAGAGGTGAAGGTGACCCTGACCGCGGTGTGGGGAAAGGCCCTTTTCACGTGGTTAAGTATGTTAATCACTGCCTTCAGGCCCGAGGGGTAAGTGGTTCCAAAGAAGGCAAGCACTATTGCCGACTTATCCCTCTTTTCGTGTCTCAAGTGCATACCCTCTCCTGCCACGCATATCCCGCTGGTGGCAAGAAAGAAAAAGAGCACCGTAACCACCAAGACCCTTTTCATGCCCCACTCCTTTCACTCAAAAGTTCACCTGCATCCGCGTGCCAAGCACGGTGACCGTGTCGGCGTCGTCGTCTCCCCCAGGATTCCAGATCACCTGCAGGTCAGGGCTAAGCTGGAACCTGCCGTCGAAGAACGAGAAGCGGTAGAAGGCCTCGAGGTGGTGCTCGTCAGAGAGCCTATCTGGAAGGTCGTAGTAGCCTTGCAGCTCGTCGTTCACGAACACCGTGCCAAAGGCCACGCTGAACAGGTCACCCTGGCGGCTCCAAAGGGCGCCGTCAACCTGAAAACCGAGGCTGAACGCCCCGTCTATGGGAACATCACCCTCTTCTGCAATCAGGTCTCCATCCATAACGCCCGCCCTCAGGAACAGGGTGAGCCACTTCGACACCTGCTGGTCAAAGCTGACCCCGGCACCCCAGTTGGTACCGTCCTGGTCAATGCGAGAAGACCTGCCCCTGGCCACCTCCTTCATGTCGTCCACATCAAGGTGGTCAGATGCGTTCACCCACAGGTAGAACCTGTAGTTTCCAGGCATGCCCCCAAGGGTGGGCTTCAGGTCCAGTTCGACGATGCCAAAGCCATCGTCGAAGATATCCTCCCAGTCCGAATCTGCCTCGGCCCAACCCACGCTAAGGTCAACCAGCTCGCTGGGACTCCAGGTCACCCTTGCCCCAAGACCGTTGTCGTCTGGCCACTCCACGGCAAGGTTGTTCACGAAGCCCGAAGAGAGAAACTGGGCGGTCTCGTCGTTGGCCACCTCGTTGGTGTCGAAGTAGTTGGTAAGGTCCACCTTGCCCAGGGTGAACAACAGGCCACCCATGCCGCTAAGGGGAACCTCCTGTTCGTACCAGGCCTCTGTAACCTCTGCGTGGGCCGAGTCAGAGCCCGGGGCATCGTCGTTGAGGCCAGAAAGGGTGCTCACCTCGTCGTCCAGGCCCTCACCCTGGCCACCCTCAATGAGCATGTAGGCGGTACCGTGCTCCCAGATGTGAGAGGTGACCTCGATGTCGAAGGACCACGCCCCGTCCTGGGTGTCCCCCTCGTCAGGGTTGTTGTGGTCGTTGTTCATGCTGCCCTGTCCCACGAAGGTGAGGTCAGCCCCAACCTCGAACCTGCCAAAGGTCTCCTCTAACCTCTCCAGGTGCGATGCCTTGGCCTTGAGGTCTTCGTTGCCCTTCTTCACCTCTTGCACCTCTTCTGCCACCTGTCTCTGCTGGGCCTCGTACTCTTTCACCTTCTTCTCCAAGGCGTCCACCTTGGCCTTCAACTGGTTGATGGTCTGCATCAGTTGCTGCAATTCCTGGTCGCTCACCTGGGCAGAGTAGCCGTAGCCGGGGAGAAGAACCATAACCACAAGCAAGCAGACAATCCCTGAAATAGCCTTCTTCATACCCTTCCTCCTTACACTATCCTGCTCGAGTTCTCTGAAATCACCACCAAAACCTTACTCTTCCTGGCTACCACCTCCTTTCTGCCATACAGAAAGCCCCCGTGCCCTTCGAGGCAAGAACACGGGGGCCACCCTTGAGATGTTCGACTCTGCCACAGCCGCATCCCTGGGTCGTCCCACTCCCCGAGGACAACTCCAGGTCACCTCCCCAGGCCGGTCTCCTGGCTCCCGGATCAACCTACTCGCCTCGCCTTCCCCCTCCGCAATGGGAAGAGTGGCAACCCTGTGCATCTGCCACATACAGGACGCCCAGGGGGAGGCTTTCGTCCCCGGTCACAGTGGCGGGCCCGCACCGGATTCTCACCGGACTTCCCGTCACCTGGGGGAAAGCACCTACACCTTCTTTTCAAAGAAGTACGCTGGGCACTAAGTAAGGAATGTCCATCACCTCGTCAAGGGTAGAGGGTAAAGGAAAGGAGATTGGGTCTGAACCAGAACCTCAAGGCTTGTATGCCCGAAGTATCCAGATTGGGCGTGCCGGCTCCATCATCCCCGGCGAGGCTTCCAGCTCTCCCCTGGATAGCTGAAGCGAGAACACCTCTCCTTTTCCCCACTCCAACAGCGACTTACGGCCTCTGAGGGTGACCACGGTGGCAACGAGCACCCCTTTAGGCTCAAGCCTATCCCAGCAGGTACGCAGAATATCCAACAGGCGTTCTCCCCCAGCACCCACGAAGACAGACCGGGGATTGGGGAGCTCTTTCAGCACACCTGGGGCCTCGCCCTTCACCGGCAACACGTTCCACGCCCCGTGGGTGTTTCTGTTCTGCATCAATAAGCCAAGGTGCCCCTCGTGCCTCTCTACGGCATAGACCGTCTCAACCAAAGGCGAGAGCGAGATGGAGACCGCCCCAGAGCCTGCCCCAACGTCCCATGCCACCTGGCCGGGATCGGTAGAAAGAAGCGAGAGCACCATGGCCCTCAAAGGGGCCTTGGTGAGTAGTCCCCTAACCGTCATGAAGTTAGAGTCAGGGATGAAGGGATGCGGCCTTACCTGGCGGGTCTTTTCGAGCACCACGCAGTTGGGCTGGGCAAAGTGCAGGCAGGCCGCCTCGCCAGGTGAAAAGTAGGCCACCTTCTCACCTGGGCCTTCAAGGTCAGAGAAGACCCACACTCTTACATCCTCAACCTGGCGGTCCAGAAGGTGGCTGGCTATCCTGGCAGGGTCGTTCTCAGGGTCCGTGAAGAGAAAGAGATACCTCTCGGCAAGGGTGAAGGCCCTTAGCAATCCCCGCAACCCCCTGCCGTGCACCGAGAAAAAGCCAGCGTTCTGCCAAGAGACGCCCATGCGCGCAAAGGCAAGCTGCACGTAGCTGATGTTGGGGACCACCCTAACCATCGAATGGCCGAACCTCTTCACCACCATCTCTGCAATACCGTAGAAGAGCGGGTCCCCCGTGGCCAGAATAACCACGTCACCCTCTTCGAGCCGCTCCTCCACCTGGTCAAAGAGTGGAGAAAAAGGGGGTTTCAGCAATAGTGTTTCACCAGAGAAACCGGGATAACGCCCGAGGTGCCCACTGGAGCCCACAAGCATAACCGCCTCGGGAAGGGCCGGCAGGTGCAGGCCAGATACGCCGATCACCCAAACCTTACCCATGGCTCACATAGGGGGAAGAAGGTGGGGCACCACGGTGATACCACCGCCCCACTCAGAGAGGTTACGTGCCGCCAACATCTCCACCCTTGCCCACCTGTGGGGAGAGGTTGAGATGTAGGCCTCGCGGGCCGTGTTCATCGATGCAACCCTGGGAACACCCAGGATCTCAGCCAGCCTTTCCATGTGGAGCGGGTGGCGTCTCGCATGCGTGTTCTTGAACCCCATTGCCATCTTCGCCATCTTGCCGGGCTGGGCCACCAGATGCAACACCGAGAATCCCAACCTGCCTGCGTGAATGGCCGCAAAGGCCACGAAGTCCCCCATCTCCACGAAGGCGTAGGGAGGGAGGTGCGAGAGCAGCCTCTCTGCCCTCTCCCGGGAGTCCCTTCCCGGTGAGAGTACCACCTGGTCAAGACCCTGTGCCCTGGCAACCTTCAGTTCCACCTTGATGGAGTCAAGAAATGAGCGGGTGGAGTAGGGAACCACCGTGCCCCTTGTACCAAGAATTGAGGCCCCCCCCACCACGCCAACCCGGGGATTGGCGGTCTTCTGGGCAAGGGCCTCGCCCCCTGGCACCTCGATCACCACGCTTACTCCCCTGGCACAACGGTGCTGGGCCAGGGCCTCACCCACTGCCCCAAGTATGGTCAGCCTGGGAACGGGGTTGATGGCGGGCTCTCCCACTGGCACCTTCAACCCCTTCCTGGTAACCCTGCCCACCCCGGCACCTCCATCCACCTCG
Source organism: uncultured Aquificales bacterium (assembly GCA_964593115.1). Lineage (GTDB taxonomy): Bacteria > Thermosulfidibacterota > Thermosulfidibacteria > Thermosulfidibacterales > JALWSI01 > JALWSI01. The sequence continues at coordinate 2,233 of CAZQJB010000005.1, read as the reverse complement.
ACTGCCTTGGGGGAGAAAACCGCCCTGGCCTCCATCACCATGCCGTTGGTCACGTCCTCTGCCTCGCCCCCCTGCTTCACCACCTGGGCAAGGCCCACCCCTTCGCGGCAGGTGGAGAAAACCAAGGGAAGCACCACCCTGTGCCCAAGGGGCAGGGCCACATCAACCTCTCGAACATCCACCTCTCCCAGCAGGGCGAGCACCGCCCCCTTGGCTGCGCCAGCGGCCCAGACCCCGGTGGTGTAGAACACCCCTTCGCGCATGGAAAGATGGTTGGCTTCACTACTCTTCACTACCCTTCACCTCTGTCAGCCACCGGGAGAGCTCTTTCTTTAGCCACCGGGCAAGCCTCTTGGTTAGACCGGGATCCCTGCCCGAGGTGGAGACAGAGAGAACCACCTCCCCCTCCCTCACCACCGAGGGCACGATGAAGTCACCCTCGGTTCCTGCAGAGGCAAGGTTCACCATCACCCCCTTCTCCCTGGCGGCCTTCACCACGGAAGTGGGGTCGCCGTCGATGGCCACGAAGACCAGTGAGACCCCGCGAAGGTCCCCTGACACGAAAGAACGCCTGTGCCACTCAAGCCTGCCCTCTTCCGCGAGGGCAACGATGCGGGGCGTGGCAGAGGGCGCCACCACAACCACCCTGGCCCCGGTTGGCAACACAGAGAGAACCCTGCGCTCGTTAATCTTACCTGCACCAACGAAGAGACAGGTCTTGCCACCAAGGTCGAGGTGGAGGGGAAGGTAGAAGGGCCGCCCTCTCATGCCCCAGCGGCCTCCCAGATACCCTCTACCAGCCTGGGGGCAAAGGCCAGGTTGAGGTGAAGGTAGGTGGCCACAGTTTTACCCACAACGTAGCCCTCGTTGAGCTCCAAATCCCTTGTGGGCACGCCAAGGCGGTAGGCATGGCGCACGGGGCAGGACTCACTGGTGACAGAATAGTGGAACACGTGCCCCCTAACCTGCTGACCAGCAGGCAAGAAGGGATGGTGGTTTGTTGCATCTCCCCTTGCATAGCCCAGTAATGGCCGCCCGCCAAAGGAGACGGATAGGGGCAGCAATCCCGCCATTTGAAAGACCTGCCCCCTGTATTCTACGCTATTAGACAGGTAAATCAGCCCACCACACTCTGCGTAAATGGGGCAACCTGAACCGGCGAAAGCACGAAGCTCTTCTTTCAAAAGGGCGTTCTCTTGCAAGGCCTCTCCATAAAGTTCGGGATACCCCCCTGGAAGATAGAGGGCCTGGGCACTGGATGGGATTCCCTGGCCCTTCACGGGGCTGAAAAACAAGAGCTCTGCCCCTGCCTCTTTCAGGGCCTCAAGGCTCTCCTGGTAAACGAAGGCAAAGGCCGAGTCTTTGGCAACGGCGAGTCTAAGGTCACCAAGGCGTGAGATCCAGCAACCGGGTCTGTCAGGTGGCCTCGGGAGAAGGGCAGAGATTGAGAGCAGGCCGTCAACGTCTATTGTAGAGGCCAGGTCGAGAAGCACATCCCTTCTATCTTCCCAGTCCAGCTCGCCGGCAAGCCGCAGCCCGAGATGCCTCTCTGGGATAACCCCCTCACGTTTTCTTAGAAGGTGGCCAAGAGACCTGACCCCCGTGGAACGAATGGAGGATTCCAAGAGGCCGGCGTGTCCCTCACTGCCCACGAGGTTGAACATCACCCCTGACAGGTTCAGTGAGCCATCAAAGTCGGCGAAACCCTTAACCAGGGCAGCGGCAGAGCGGGACATCCCCCACGCGTTCACCACAAGCACCACTGGCAGGTTCAGCAGCTTGGCCACCTGGGCGGTACTGGCAAACTCTGTGGTGCCCATGCCGTCGAAAAGGCCTCCAACCCCTTCCACTAATGCCACGTCGGCACCTTGCAGACCACGGGCAAAGTTGCGCCTCACCCCCTCCTCTCCCATCATCCACAGGTCAAGGGAGCGAACGGGCCTGCCGGTGATGGCACCGTGGTGGCCCGGATCTATGTAGTCAGGGCCCACCTTGTAAACCTGAACCGAGAGCCCCCTTCTTGCAAGCTCTGCGGCAACGGCGCCAACCACCGTGGTCTTGCCCGAGCCACTGGAGACCCCTGCAATCACAACGGCCCTGATACCCTGCTCCAGCATCTTTTCCTCCCTAACCTCCCAGTCAAGATACACCCATTCTCTGCCCATTAAAATCCCTATGGGCATTGACGCATATTCCAAATGGTATTAGAAGTAGTAAAAGATTATCATTGTTT
>CAZQJB010000004.1:0-21849 GCA_964593115.1 uncultured Aquificales bacterium | reverse complement strand
CGCTCACCACGAATGCCCTGTCACCCATAACCACCAGGGCCTCGCGGCAACCCTTATCTCTCAACCGGCCAACCGCCCTCACGAACCTCCTCGTATCCGCCTCGCTCAGGTTGAGACCCCTGTCGTCAATACGTTTCAAGGCATGCTTAGACAGGTTGATGTCGCTCTGGCTTGACAGCATCTGGCGAAAAACCTCGCCAAAGGTGGCCTCCTGGGCTGCAGAAGACGGTGCACTGGCCGATGGCTTGCCAGGGCCCTTTTGGGTGCCTTTGACTACGTCGAAGGGGGTTATGTTCTTCACCATCTTCTCAACCCTCCAAAATGGCCTCCACCTTGTCTATGGTGGTGGTCTTGCCAGATGCCAGCATCAGGTCGATCTTGCCGTCCTTGAACGAGACGCCAACCACCTTGTCGTAGCCACTCACCTTGGCCGAAACGGAGTTGCCATCGCTGTCGGTGGCAACCACGTCAACCGAGTAGATACCGTCGGGAAGGTCAGAGGCATCGGCCAGGCTGTACTGGCTCTCTCCCTTGGGAAGGTCCCCTGCATCCACCTCTTTCACCGTCTCCCCGGCGCTGTTCTTGATCACCAGTTTGACGTGGGCATCTTTCTCCAAAGAGATGTTCAGAGGAGTGGCCTTTCCCTGGTCAACAATCATGGAGTTGGTTCCGTTCACCTCAACCACCTTGCCCATGTAGCCCACTGCAAGGGTAGAGAGCAGCATGCCCTCTTGGGCAGAGAACGACTTAGAGAAGTTGTCGAAAGACTTGCCCAGTTGAATCATCTGTTCCAGGTTCGAGAACTGTGTCATCTGGGCGATGAAGTCCCTGTCCTTAAGGGGCGAGGTGGGATCCTGGTTAGAGAGCTCAACCAGCAGTATCTTCAAGAAATCGTCCTTGCCCAGGTGGTTACCCGGGTGAGAACTCCTGCCCATGAGGGCGCTGGTGAGACCTTGCGAAGACGGTACCATCATCTCTCACCACCTCCTTTCTTCATGCCCTGATGTTGAGCCCATCATCTACTCCTCCAGGAGAGAGGGGAGCCGTATCCTGTGGGCGCGCACCGGGCGCCTCAGCTCCACCAGAGGCACCTCCCGGGAAGAACCCCGAGAACCCCCCGCCGTTCTGGGCCTGCTGGTCGGCACCCTGGGCAAAGGAGTGGAAACCAAAACCACCTTGGGGCTGCTGGTAGTCGTGGTTGCCGGTCTCGGGATGGTTGAACGACAGGGAGACCACCTTCACGTCGTGCCACTGCAGGGCCGCCTTGAGGGACTCGGCGTGCGCATTCAGGTGGTGAAGCACCTGGGAGTTGTCGGCCACGAAGCTGAGGGCGATCTCTTTCTGACCAGAAAGGGTGAGGGAGATATCGAGATCGTGGACACCATCAACACTGAGCCGTATGTTCATCTGGTGAGATTGCCCTACCCTGGCCATCTGAACCTGCTTAACCGTGTCCATTATGGCCTGGGCCACCTTCTCAACATGCTCGCTTCCTTCCACTGGGGCAGTGGCGCCCTGGGTGGTATGCAAGCTGGTCTTTCCCAAGGCATGCGAGAAGAGGTGCTGATTCGAGAACCCGTCTCCTGTCTTCCTTGGCTTCTGCCAGAACGAGCCCTGGTGGGCACCCTTCCAAGAGAACTGGGATCCCCCATCCTTGCCAGGGCCGGCCTTCTGTCCCCCGTCACCGGTATTAGAGAGAAGCTGCTGCACCACCTTTGAGAAGGCATCTGCAGGCTTCACCGCATCGCTACCCTGAGCCGTCTTGGCATCGGGTTTGCCCCCTGCGTCCCCAAGCAGGTCCTTCAGGATTGTGGCCAGGGTGGGATCGTCACTCTCCGCCGGCTGGGGCGTTTCGGGACCTTCCTGTGTGGAAGAATCCGCAGAATCGGCCTGCCCTGTCGCATCTGGAGACCTCTTTTGGGATGCCGCAGAGATAAGCCTCTCTAAAAACTCCGCCAGCTCCTTTGCGTCTCCCTGGGACTTTTGTGGGGCATTACCACCCTCTTCCTGTCCAAGGGCGTCGAGTATCTCCTTAAGGTTCAACTCCTCTGCCGCCGCAGGCTTGTCACCCTTGGCAAGAAGATCACCTGTCCCCTGTTCCTGGGCCCCTGCTTCCTGCTTGGTCAGGGCCTCACCAATGAGCATGGCAAGGCGACGTATCACCGCCTGCCTGTGCTCAAGAAGTGACTGCCTGGCATCCTCTACCTCCTGGACATCCGTATCAGGCTGCCCAGCCTGTTCCTCCCCGGCATTGGCAAGCAACACCATCTTCGACAGTGCATCTGCAACGCCGCCTTCACCTTTCTGCTCCTGGGAATGGCCATCAAGTATCCGGGCGAGAAGCTGCTCTAACCGGTTAAGGGCCGTGGATGGGTCATTACCGGTGGACTGGGGCTGCCCCGGCTCTGCAAGCAACCTGCCAAGCAGTTCGGCAAGTTGCTGTGCTGGTGAGGCCCTCTGGTTCTCGGCCTGGGAGAACCCCGAAGACGCCTTGCCAGAAGTGTCGTCACCCGAGACGGGAACGGCCTTGGCCTCACCCTCTTCCATCATGGCAAGAAGGGTGGACAAAAGGTCGTCCTGGCTTCCCTGGCCCTGGACCCCTTGGGCATCAGAGGTGTCAGCATCCGCCTCCTGGTATCCCTCTGGCGAGAGCAAGCTGGTAACCGCCTTAACCAGCTCGTCTGGCGTCTTGGCACTCTCCATTGCCTGCAAGGTGTGAAACAGCACCTGAAGCTCTCCGCCCACCGCCATCATCTGGCCGGCATCGAGCCCCTCGAGACGTTTCAACACCCCCAGGCCTTTTGAATCAGGCAGAGCGCCTCCCCTGCCAAACTTTCCACCGGGAGGCCCCATGCCCCCCTTCCCCATGTGAGAGGCCCTTGCAAGCTCCCTTCCCATGAGGAGACCAAATCCCTTGGAACCGAAAGGAGAGGAGGAAGATGCCGTGGAAATCTCTTCCCACTTAGGGGAAGATGTTGCCACGGCCCCCAGTTTCGCGAAGAAACCCGCTACACTACTGTTGGCTGTCACCATCTCCACCTCTCATCCTTTCGCTCACAACGGCTGCCTTCTTGGGGTCCATTCTTTGAAGAATGGCGGCCGCTGCGTCTGGATCCATAGAGAGCAATATCTGTACCACGTCGTTTGGATCCATCTCTTGAAGGATGGAGGCGGCTTTACTGGAACGCATGGACGAGTAGTACTCGCCCAGTTTTTTGTACCTCTCTGTGGGGTTGTTCTTCTGGCGAAGCCCTTGGGTTGCCTTCTTCTCCTCTTCTATCTTGGCAAGCAGCTTCTTTTTCTGGATAACCAGCCCCGAGATGTCCTCTTTGAGTTTAAGGAGCTCGCGGATCTGAAGGTCGAGCTCTTGCCTGAGCACCCTGACAACCTTCTCTTCCTGGGCAAGCCTTATTCGCTCGGCCTTTAGCAGGCTTGCCTTGGAGAGGTTGGTGGCACGTGAACCCTTTGCGGGCGAAGCAGAACCGCCAACAGCCATTGGTGGGCAGAAAACAAGGAAGACCGCCAGGCTCACGGTAAAGAACAGCGAGATATGTCTAAGTGGCCATCTCATTCCGCCTTTCTGGCATACCTCACCACGTTGGCCTCGTCTATCCTCTCTATCTCTCTTTTGAGCTCGTTGGCCTTGTACTCTGCAAGACCCTTCTCTTTCAGCTTTTCGAGCATCTTTATCTCCCTGTGGAGCTCCAATAGCAGCTTCATCTCCTCCTCCCTGCGGTGGGAAAGGTCCGAAAGCTCATGGTCTAACCTGTCTATCTCTTCCCTTATCACCTTCATCTGCCTGTAGTAACCCATGAGCTCACCAGCAGACAACTCCTTGCCATCCTGGCCGCAAAGGGAAAGGGACAATCTCACTATCTCGGCCTCATGCCTCTCTCTTCTCTCTTCGGCCTTCTGAATGAGCAGGTCTATCTCTTTAACCCTGCCGAGTTGAAGCTCTTTCAATGACTCCTTGTGGTCAAGAACCCTCTCTAACGAGAACCTGTAAGGGGCCATGGCTCACTAAGCCGCCTTCAGCTCTTCGATCCTTTTGTGCAGGGACTCGAGGTACTGCAACGTTGACTCCATGGAGAATGACTCGTCTATGCCCTGCCTTAAAAAGGCGTCTATCTCGTCTTTCATGGCTATGGCCAGGTCAACCTTGGGATTTGATCCCTTTGAGTAAGCGCCTATTGAGATGAGATCCTCCGCCTCCCTGTAGGTGGCCAAGAGATCCCTGAGCTCTCCAGCGTAGGCGTAGTGCTCCTTGCTGACCACGTCCACCATCACCCTGCTGTTGCTCTCGAGAACCTCAACCGCTGGATAGTGGTTCATGTGGGCCAGCCGCCTGGTAAGCACTATGTGCCCATCAAGTATGGCCCTGAGGGCATCGGCCACAGGCTCCTCCATGTCACTGCCCTCAACCAGCACCGTGTAGATGCCGGTGATGCTTCCAGAGGCAGAGGTTCCCGACCTTTCTAAAAACCTCGGCAGCATGGCGAAGACCGAGGGGGTGTATCCCTTGGTGGTGGGAGGCTCTCCAACGGCCAGGCCCACCTCGCGCTGGGCCATGGCAAGACGGGTGACTGAGTCCATCATGAGCAGAACGTCCATCCCCTGGTCACGGAAGAACTCGGCTATGGCCTGGGCCACAAGGGCGCCGTTTCTTCTAACCAGGGGGGGCTTATCCGAGGTGGCAACCACAACCACAGACTTGGCAAGCCCCTCTTCCCCAAGGTCCCTCTCTAAGAAGTTCCTCACCTCTCTGCCACGTTCACCGATCAGTGCGATAACGTTAACATCGGCGTGGGCGTACCGGGCGATCATTCCCAGCAAGGTGCTCTTTCCAACACCGCTGCCGGCAAAGATGCCCACCCTCTGGCCTTTCCCAAAGGTGAGGCACGAGTCTATCACCCTAACCCCGGTCACGAAGGGCTCGGTTATCCTCTTTCTCTCCAGGGGAGACGGTGGATCCCTCTGTATTGGATACCAGCACTCCACGTCCACTGAGCCTTTATCGTCCAGGGGGACACCCAGGCCATTAAGAACCCTTCCCAGCAGCGACCTTCCAACGGGAATGGTGGGCACCTTGCCAGTGGGAATCACCTTGCTGCCAGGGGCTATCCCCTGAAGCTCTCCAAGGGGCATAAGAAGCACCTTCTTGCCCTTGAACCCCACCACCTCTGCCGGGATGTCTCCTCCCCCGTTTCCGTTTGACCTGATGAGGCAGGTCTCGCCTATGAAAGAGGCGGGGCCCTCTGACTCGATGAGAAGGCCTATCACCTCGGTTATCTTCCCGTAAAGGGCTATGGGGTCAGAAGACCTCACCGCGTTTCGGTACGATGCAAGGTCAATTACAGGCATCTCCACCCTCGCCCTTCTTCAAGAGTGAATCGGCAACCTCTCGCACCCTGGTATCCAAGGTGGCGTCCACCACCCCTTTCTCGGTCTCCACAACACATCCCCCCCGCTTAATGGTGGGCGACGACACCAGCTCAACCCCCTGGTGATCCAGCTCTCCCGACTCTTGGAGCACCTGAAGGTCTTTGGGATTCAGCTTCACCACCACCTCGCTGGAGTCTCCGATCTTCTCCAGTGCCCTCTGCACCACCTCTGCTATCCCCTCTGGCCTCTCGTCGAGCTCTTTCATGGCAATAGAGGCGCCTATCTCGAAGGCCAGGGCCACCAGCTCGGCCTCGTAGGACTTCAGACTGTCCTGAAGCTCCTTTCGGGCCTTTGCAAGCCTTTCAAGGGACTCCTTTGCCCTCTCTACTATGCCCTGAAACCTCTTCTCTGAAAGGGCAAGCCCCTCGCGCTTGCCCTCTTCTAAGCCCTTCTTGAACCCCTCCTTGTACCCTGCTGCAAACCCTTCCTCTTTCCCCTTATGAAAGCCCTCCTGGTGACCCTGCTTCATCCCCTCGGACCTGCCCTCTTCAAAACCCCTTTGCCTGGCCTCTTCGGTGACTGACTGGAGCTTCTCTTCACGAACCATGGTTTTCGGGGAAATGCTCTCAGCTTCCTGATGGCCTGGGTTGCCCCTCACATCACCCTCAGGGGAAACCCCTGCCCCACCTACCTGGTAAGAGAAGAAGCCGTCACCCCCTTCATCCCCACCATCCAAAGGAGAGAACCTGAAGGGAGTCACCCTCTTCTCCTCAACCTTTTTTACCACGACACCGCTGTTATACCAGTACTTCCTCGGCCCCTGCTCCAAGGGAGATCACCCCTTCGTCCTCGAGACGTCTCACAACATCTACCACGTCGCGCTGGGCTTTCTCCACCTCCTTGAGCTTCACGGGACCCATGTACTCCATCTCCTCCTTGATGGTCTCCACCGCCCTGGAAGACATGTTGCTGAAGAACCTCTCTTTCACCTCTTCGCTGGCACCCTTCAAGGCAACGGTGAGGGCCCTCTTGTCCACCCTCTTCAGGATCTCCCTCATGGCCACGTCGTCGAGACCGGCAATATCCTCGAACACGAACATCATGTCCCTTATCTGGGCCGACAGCTCGGGGTCTTCCTTGGCTATGTTGTCCAGCACCTCCTTGCTGGCCTCTCTGTCCATGCGGTTCAGTATCTCGGCAACCGACTTTATTCCCCCGATCTCAATGTTACTGGTGGTCATGGTGTGTAGCTTCTCCTCCAGCACAACGGATAGACGCCTCAACACCTCTGGAGAGATGTCGTTCAAGGTGGCGAGTCTCTTCACCGTCTCTAATTTAATGTTTTCTGGAAGAGATGCAAGACACTCCGCCGCCTGGGGCGGATCGAGGTGGGCAAGCACAAGGGCGATTGTCTGGGGATGCTCTTTCTGGATTATCTTTGATAGCTGCTGGGGATTTATGTTCTTAAGGGCATCAAACCCTATTGAAGACTCCATGCCCTTCACAAGCTTGTTGAGTATGCCCTTGGCCTTCTGGGGACCAACCGATTCAAGCAAGACCTTCTTGGCATAATCCACGCCGCCCTTTGCAAGGTACTCACGGGCAAGGGTGAGGCTGTAGAACTCCTCCATCACCTTGCGTGACACCTCGGGGTCCACGTTCTTGGTGAGGGAGATCTCCTGGGTGAGCTCTTGAATGGCCTGCTCTGACAACTCCCGCATCACGTCAACCGCCACATCCTCACCCAAGGCTATGATGAATATCGCCGCCTTCTGGGGACCGCTGAGCTCGTCCACGCTCGTTACCGAAACGCCCTCTGCCATCTACTCTCCCCCCATAGAGCCTTCCTCCAGCCAGACCTCCAGCAACTGGGCCGTACTTGTGGGATTCTCCCTCACCCAGTTACGGATCTGCTCCATCAACACCTTCATCTTCACCTTGTCCAGCTGGAGCTCCTCCATCTTCTCCTTGCCCACGATATCCTCGAGCACCTCGTTTGGATCAACATCGGGAGGTGCCCTCATGGTGTAAGATGGGCCTGCTCCCTCTGCACCTTCTCCTACTGTAAGGTCAACTCCAGCTCCAGGTAGAACGGTGGGCTCCCTGGTCAGTCCACCCTCTACCACCCACTTAACCAGCGGGCGCAACACGAAGAGTATGAGCATAATAACGAACACAAAATAGACAAGGTACTTCAAAATGGAGAGTATCAACACCTTCCTCTCCTCCTTTGCAAAGCTTCTCTGTAAAGATAGCTGCTCAGTAGTATTGAACGGCACGTTCTCTACGTCAACAGTGTCCTTTCTTTTGGGGTTGTAGCCAATGGCCCCCATCACCACCTTTCTGATGGCCTCCATCTCTGCCTTGGACCTGGGGTGGTAGATACGCTTCTCTTCCTTGCCCTCCTTCTTTATCTCGTAGGTGCCGTCCACCATCACCGCTGCTGAGATCCTCTTTATCACCCCGGCAGGCTCAACCCTTTTCTCTGTGGTCTTGCTAACCTCGTAGTTCCGTATGGCGTGTTCCTTGCTGTACCGAACCTTGCTCCCCTCCTTGGAGAGCACCTCGGGAGGCCCAAGGTTCGACTCGACACCTGGTATTCCCCCAACCTTAGGAAGGTTTCCTATTCCCTTCTCCTTGGTCACCTCTTCGCTGCGCACCACGTTTTCGGGGTCGTAGAACTCCTTGTACTGCTCCACCTTGCCAAAATCCACGTCAACGGAGACCTTGGCCACCACCTTGTTGCGCCCCAGCGTTCTGCCAAGAAGGGAGATTATCTTCTGCTCGTAAAGCCTTTCGAGCCTCTTTTTGTACTCTATCCTGTTGAGCCCCCCCACCTTGTTCTCTTCATCGTTCTCAGAGGCGAGCATGTCACTGAGCACCCGACCCTCTGTATCCACAACGGTGACATTCTCAGGTTTCAGCCCCTCCACCGCCGAGGCGACCAGGTGAACTATGCCCTTCACCTGGTTCTTCTTGAGGGGCACACCCCCCCTTAGCTTGAGGAGAACAGAGGCGGTGGGGGATTGGCGTTCTTCGAGAAAGAGGCTCTTCTTTGGAATCACCAGGTGCACCCTGGCAAACTCAACGGCGTCTATCTTGCTTATCGTTCGGGCAAGCTCACCTTGCAATGCCCTTATATACTCCACGTGTTCAAGAAAATCGGTCATGCCTATGTTGGTCTTGTCGAATATCTCGAACCCGACTCCCCCCCCCTTGGGAAGGCCCTCTGAGGCAAGCTCCAACCTGAGGTTGTAAACCTCGTCCTTTGGAACCAGTATGGTAGAGCCCCCTTTTGAGAGACGGTACTCTACGTTCTTCTCTTTCAGGTACTTCACCACCTCTGAGGCATCGCTGGAATCGAGGTTCGAGAAGAGCACCCCCATGGTCTCCCTTTGGGAGTAACTGAAGGCAAGGATCAGCAACAGGGCGAGTAGTAACCCGGCTCCCAGCCACAGAGAGAGACGTTTTCCCTTGCTAAGGGAGCCGTAGAAGGTCGATATCTCGTTAAAAAGCTCAGCCTTCGCCAAATCTATCCTCTCTCAACCCAAACGGGTTTCTCAAAACCCGCCCCGACTCCCAACCGCACATCTTTATTCTTATGTTCTTGCCTTTCAATACAACACTCTAAACACAGTTTCAAGCGTTTCAAAGAGAATTTGTTAAAGAATTTTACCGACTTTGACCACCTGAACTTGACAAAAGAGAGTGGCACTTATTTCCCGAGGAGCAGTAGATATACAACCCTCAACACCAGCCCAAAGGCCACTTATCGCTTCCATCAATTCCTCGGTAACAACAGAAACCTAAAAACAAATATCTCTTCCCTTATCCCTGCTGTTCTCTGAAAGAATCGAACGAAACAGATGGGAATAGGCAACCAAAAGAATGCCTATTTATTCAAAAAAGCGAGCACCTCTTGGATATCCGGCACCTCTTTGATTGGATACACCTTGACCCAGGCAACCCTGTGATTCTCGTCTAACAGAACGTTGCTCCTCTCTGAAAACCCATCAGCCTCCCTGAAAAGCCCCAGTGAACGGGCAAGCTCACCGTGGGGCCAGAAATCACAGAGCAGCCTCGTCTTAGCCACTTTTAGCTCCTTTGCCCATGCGTTCTTGCAGGGAACAGAGTCAACGCTGACCCCCACTGCAACAACACCCAGCCTTTGAAACACCTCGTTGTTATCCTCTAAAGACCTCATCTGCTCTGCGCACACAGGCGTCCATGCCAGGGGGTGAAAAGAGAGAAGAACCCTCTCACCTTCATGCTCAGAAAGCTTAAACTCCTCTCCCCTGTTGTCCACCAGCACAAAGTCTTCAACCTGGGTTCCAATCTCTACTGCCATATTTACAAATCCTCCCTACCCTGGATTAAGATAGGGACGAGGTTAACCTTTACCCCACCACCATTGCAAGGGGAGGCAGGAGGGAATAGATGAAGAGGGCAACAATCGTGGAGAGCAGAAAGGGAATATACTCCGCTTTTCCCACCATGGTCACCCACAAGGGGTACATCTACCTCTATTACCGCCAGGGAGCGACCAGCAGTGCCCAGGTGCACGGGCTGCACGGTGTGGTGAATAGGATGAAGGTGAGAGAAGACGACTACACCAAGGCCCACGGTGAACCCAAGGCAGGCCCAGTGTCCAAGATAGGGGAGGAGAGGGTGGTGTTTGCAGGGGAGAACGAGCTGGACTCAATAGTGGCCCAGATAGACGAGAGTCTCTTCTCGCTCTGCACCAGGGACACGGTGCTGGGAAGCCACAACACCTGCTTTGTCTCTTTCGGCGACGAGCCAGAGTTCTATTGGCGAGAAGAGGTGAGCCTGCCTGGAGTGAACCTTCACGCCTTCTACGGCAAGCCATTGAAGACTCCCCATGGATACGTGTTCACCGCCTATGGAGAGGTGAATAGAGACGGGCTGCAACGCCCCCTGCTCCTCGTAACCGACACGAAACGCTGGGGGCTTCTCTCTTACCTTCCCACCATGGTGAAGGGCAACAGGCTGAACGAGTGCTCCCTCACAAGGGATGGGGATAGCTGGCTTCTATTCATCAGGGAGGACGATCCGCCCTACGGAATCTGGTTCTCCCGGTCTCCAGACCTACAAGAGTGGAGCGCTCCTGAAAAGCTGGTCTCATCGGCCCACGCCCCCATGGCAAAAGAGGTGGGGAGAAAGATACACCTTGCATACCGGTGGCTGGTGAAAAAGGGGCTATCTGCAGTGGCTCTAACCAGGCCATGGGGCAATGAGAAACCAATGGTGCTGGACCACTACAGGGGAAGCCCCTACGACGGAGGCTACACCGACATAGCCGAGGTGAGTGGCCGTCTAAACATCATCTACTACCTGGGAAACCCCAGGGGAGAACCGTCCATAGAGTCTTGCCTGCTCCCCCCTCTATGAGGTGAACCCCTGGATGGGCCTAAAGCGCCCTCACCCAATCTTGCTGGTGACTGCCCTCACCTTGCCCTCCATGGTGAGTGGCTTGTCCCGTCTGTCGTCTATCTTGAGGGTGGTCACCACCCGCTTCACCTCGTCCGAGAAGGGAACCTCGTGCATCCGTCTCACCAGCGAGAATATCTCGTCCAGTTCCCCTTCGAGGATGGTGCCCATGGGGGTTAACTGGTACTTAACCCCCGACTCCTTCACCAGCTTCAGCACCTCTGCAACATAGGCGCTCAGCGAGGGACTCCCCGTTCCCATGGGAACAACGGTCACCTCTGCCATTGCCATGGCCATTCCCCTGCTATTCGGCCTTGACCAGGAACACCTTGTCCCCTGGCCTCACCCTCTCGTCAACCTTGATTCCCACTAAGTCACCGGAACTGGCCTTCTCAACCTTCTGGTTATCCACCTCCATGGACTCCACCTTCTGGGTGAAATCGGTGGTTGCCCCCTTGAAGTGTAGCTCGTCGCCCACCGAGAACCCATCACCGGAAACCTCTATGGCCCCCACGCTCACCCTTGAGAAGAACTTGGTAACCTTTCCTACCTCTACCTCTTCCATCTCACTCCTCCTGACCCATAGGTGCTACTTATCCTTCAACCCAGACTTAAGGTACTCAAGCCTTTTCTTGACGGCAGGCGCCCTCTTGTCGTTGGGAAACCGCTCGACAAAGAGCTGGTAGTAACGGGCGGCATCGAGAATATCCCCCTTCTTGTCGTAGCATCTTCCAAGCATGTAGGTGGCGTCGTCGGCAAGCCCGTTGTGCGAATAGTAGTGCACAACATCGGTGAATCTGTTTATGGCCGTGTCGAGGTCTCCCGTGTTGTAGGCCGCCAAACCCTCTTCGTAGAGGGGCTGGGCAGGGTTAAGCACGTTGACCTGCATGCTCCCGCTGCCAAAGGTGCAGCCTGCCAGGCATAGAAGAAGCACCACCGCCGGATACGCTCTTAAAAGTCTCACCATTGCTGCCCTCCCCTTCAAAGGTCCAGGGGGGGATTGGTGACTGCCCACTGACGGTGGGGATCCCCCTGGATAATCACCTTTCTGCCATCAACCTTCAACCTGCCCTCGGCGTAGAGCCGTATGGCAGCCGGGTATATCTTGTGCTCGTACTCGAGGATGCGCGCTGAAAGGGTCTCCTCGGTGTCGTCGTGAAAGACGGGAACCACAGCCTGTATGATGACTGGCCCCGTGTCCACCCCCTCGTCCACGAAGTGAACGGTGCACCCCGAAACCTTGACCCCGTACTCTACCGCCTGGCCCTGCCCGTGCAATCCAGGAAACGAGGGCAACAAGGCGGGATGAATGTTGATTATTCTATGCCTGAACCTCTTCACGAAAGAGGGGGCCAGTACCCTCATATACCCAGCAAGACATACCAGGCCGACATTGTACCTCTCGAGAATATCCCCCATGGCAGCGTTGTGGGTATCCCTATCTGGATACTTATAGGGCTTCACCACGTGGGTATCTATCCCCGCATTGGCGGCCCTGACCAGGCCATAGGCATCGGGGTTGTCGCTTAACACGACCACCACCTCGGCCCCCGTCTCTCCCCGCTGGCAGGCATCCATGATGGACTGCAGGTTGCTTCCCCTGCCCGAAACAAGCACCCCTAAGCGTAACGGCTCCATTCTATCTGCACCTCCTTCTCCCCTTCAACTATACTTCCAATTATGCGAGATGAAAAGCCCGCATCCTTCAAAACCCCAAGTGCGGCATGGGCCTCTTCTGGGGAAAGAACCACCACCATGCCTATCCCCATGTTGAAGGTTCTGAACATCTCTTCAGGCTCAACACCGCCCCATTCCATCAAAAGGCTAAAGATGGTGGGAATCTCCCAGGCGGAAGCATCTATCACCATGCCCACCCCATCTGGCAGAACCCTCACGGGGTTCTCCACCAAGCCTCCACCTGTGATGTGGGCCATGGCCTTCACCTGGAACCCCTTTGAAAGCAAAGCATCTACCGCCTTCACGTAAATGACGGTTGGCACAAGAAGCTCGTCAGCCACGCTTCTGCCCGTGCCTGGCAAACTATCGAATATGCCAAGCCCCCTCTCTTCGAAGATTATCTTTCTCGCCAGGGAGTAACCGTTACTGTGAAGACCAGAGGAGGCCATGCCAAGCACCAAATCCCCTGGCCTCACGCCGCTGCCGTTTATTATTCTCTCCTTCTCCACCACCCCAACGGCAAACCCCGCAAGATCGTACTCTCCAGGGGCATAGAATCCCGGCATCTCTGCTGTCTCACCACCGAGAAGGGCGCACCCCGCCTGAACACATCCATGGACTATGCCTGAGACTATCTCAGTGGCCTTTGCCTCCTCTATTCTACCCGTGGCGAGGTAGTCCAAGAAGAACAACGGCCTGGCCCCTGTTACCACAAGGTCGTTCACGCACATGGCCACCAGGTCTATACCCACTGTGCCATGTCGGTCAGCCAAGAAGGCAACCTTCAGCTTGGTGCCCACCCCGTCTGTTGAGGCGGTGAGAACAGGTGCCTTCATACCACCAGGTAGCTGGAAGAAACCACTGAACCCACCTATATTCCCCAGCACCGAGGGAGAAAACGTGCCCTCAACCATCTCTTTTATTGAGTCAACAACCCTGTTGCCCCTGTCTATGTCCACCCCGGCGTCTGAATATCTCACTGGCCTGCCCTTCTCTCTATGTTAAGCTGTTTCATCTTCTTGTAGAGGTTACTTCTCTCTATGCCAAGGGCCTCGGCTGTATGGCTGATGTTCCAGTTATGCCTCTCCAGTTGTTCGATTATGTACCTGCGTTCGAAGGCGTCCTTTGCATCCTTAAGGGGCTGGTCGTGTAACACTCCTGGACCTTCACCAACCTCTTGCTGTATGGCAAGGGGCAGGTGGCTTGGTATTATCTCGTCCTCCTGAACCATGATTACCAGCCTCTCCATCACGTTCTTCAACTCCCTCACGTTGCCTGGCCACGAGTAACCCTTGAGCATCCCCTCGGCCCTGGGAGACAGGTGCTTCAGGCTGCGCCCGTACCTGGTGCAGAAGAAGGAGAGAAAGTGCTCGCAGAGGGGAATCACGTCCTCCCTGCGCTCCCTCAACGGGGGCACTGTAATGGGAACAACGTTAAGCCTGAAGAAGAGATCCTCCCTGAACCGGCCCTCCTTTATGGCCCTTTCCAGGTCCTTGTTGGTTGACGCAATCACCCTCAGGTCAAGGGGTATAACCTCGCTCCCCCCCACCCTGCAGATGGCGAGCTCTTGCAGGGTTCTAAGCACCTTGGCCTGGGTGGTGAGAGACATGTCACCCACCTCGTCGAGAAAGAGGGAGCCTCCAGAGGACTGTTCAAACCTGCCCTTAACCACCCTCTTTCCACCTTCGTAGGTGGTCTCTTCGCTTCCAAACAGCTCCACCTCGACCCTCTCTTCAGGCAGGGCGGCACAGTTCACCTCTACGAAAGGACCGTTCTTTCTAAGGCTTCTCTCGTGAACCTGACGGGCCACCAGCTCTTTACCCGTTCCACTCTCACCCATCAGCAGCACCCAGCCGTCTGTTGGGGCCACTATCTCCACCTGCATCAAAAGCTCCTGCATGGCTGGACTCTGGGCTATGAAGGTACGCTCCTCCTCCATCCGCTCCCTTAGGCGCAGGTTCTCTTTTCTCAAGCGGGACTGCTCAAGGGCATTGGTGATGCGTATTAGCAACTCGTCGAGGGAGATGGGCTTCTCCACGAAGTCGTAGGCACCCAGTTTCACGGTCTTTACCGCCGTCTCGATGGTGCCGTGCCCCGATATGACGATCACCGGCAACAGGGGATCCTCCTCCTTCATCCTCTTCAAGGCGGTAACCCCGTCCATGCCTGGAAGCCAGATGTCGAGCAGAACCAGGTCAACCTCCTCTCTCTTTAACAGATGGAAACCCTCTTCGGCAGATTCGGCCAAGAGGGGCAGGTATCCCTCGTCCTGTAGCACCTCTGACAGAGATGCCCTTATGGGCTCCTCGTCGTCTATCACTAATATACGTGCCTTGGCCTTCTCAGCCATGCATCACACCTTTGTAACAGGAAGCTCAATCACGAATACGGAGCCCCTGGGCCTGTTGGGTCTCACCCTTATGTATCCACCATGGTCTGTCACTATCCGGTTCACTATGGCCAGTCCCAATCCTGTTCCTCCCTCTTTGGTGGTGAAGTAGGGCTGGAATATCAACTCCCTGTCCCCAGCAGGAACCCCCTCACCCTCGTCCTTCACCTCGATCACGAGCTGGTTGCTGGTTTCGTCTTTAAGCAGCCGTATCTCTACCCTGCCCTTTCCCTTCATGGACTCTATGGCATTGTCCACGAGGTTCATGAGTACCCTCTTCATCTGGCCCTTGTCCAGCATCACCTGGGGCAACTCTCCCACCCTCTCCACCGATATCTCCACCTTGGGGTGAGAGGAATGGTATGTGGTGCGTACCTCGTCAACTATCTCCTCCACGTTGCAGGGAACGGGGCTTATCTTGGGAAACCTGGCAAACTGGTGAAACTCGTTCACCATGTTTCTCATAAGGTCAACCTGGTCTATTATGGTATCAAGGCAGTGATCTATCACCCTCTTCTCGTCCTGGGGAAGCTCTACCTGCCCCACCCTTCTCCTCATTCGCTGTGCAGAGAGTTTTATGGGAGTCAACGGGTTCTTTATCTCGTGGGCCACCCTACGGGCCACCTCCTCCCATGCCGAGGCGCGCTGCGCCTTGGCAAGCTCCGTCATATCCTCAAGAACTATCACCATGCCGTCGTACCTGCCCTCGGGGTCGTAGATGGGGGTGACTCCCACGTTGAGGATAGAGACCCCCTCTTCCCTCACCAACCTGACCTCGTTTCTGCCGCTACCGTCCCCCTGCCTTAAGGCGTCCCTGATGGTCTCCATGAGGCTCTGAAAGGGTCCCTGTGAGAGCAGCGCCCTGTACGACTCTCCCTCGAACCTCGCCTCTTCTTCAAGACCAAGAAGTGCCCTGGCCGCTGCGTTTATGCTTATTATCTTGCCCTCTTTGTCCAGGGATATGACCCCAGTTGCAACGCTCTCTAACACGGTCTCGATATACCTCTTTCCCTCCTCCAACCGCTTTCTGTTCTTCTTCAGCTCAGAGGTCATGGAGTTGAAAGAGTTCACCAGTATCCCTATCTCGTCGTCGGCCTTAACGCCCACTGACACGTCGAGGTCTCCTGCTGCCACATCCTCTGTTGCCCTGGCCAAGGCCTCGATGGGCACCGTTATTCCCTTGGCTATCTGTAGCCCCATCCACATGGAAGAGAAGAGAATCAACATGGTGACCACCATGAAGGATATAATGTAGAGCCACTTAACCGACCTGCTAACCGACTTCATCTCCTGGTATCCCCTGTAGATGTTGGTGATGGTTGTGAGACTGTGCCGCACCGACGACGGGATCTTGTATGTCACCACCATAACCCTGTCGTCACCCTTCACGAAGACCTTGTAGGACCTCTTCATCTCTTCACCCACAACCTTCCCCCTCTCTTTCAGGCACTCGATGACGAGGTCGCGGGGTGTTGAGTACCTGGGCTTGTATCGGCTTTGGGCCAACAGGGTAGCGTCTTTTGAGAACACCTCTATCAGCTTAGCCCCGTGCTCCTTCGCTGCACGCCTGAGGCTGTCCGAGGTGAGGTGAGGGCTCTCAACCCTCAGGAAGGTGCAGTTGTCCAGGGCAGAGAATATACGCTTTGCATCGTCTTTCCACCTCTCTAAGTACTCCTGTGATATTGCGAGGGACTCGTGCATGAAGAGATCCTGCTGAACGCTGAACCAGCTGTCCACCAGCGAGGTGATGATACCGCTGGCAACGAGAAAGAGCATAAGGGTGGGCACTATGGATAGACCCACAAAGGCAAGCACCAGCTTGGTCTTGAACCGGGAGCCAATGGCCCCCCTTTTTCGCTCGAAGTACAGCTTTATGAGATTGCGGCCCAGGAGAAGCATGAACACCATGAGCATCAATATGTTCAGGTTTATCAGGGCAAAGATAACCACGTTTGTGGGCAAGAGAGAGGGCCCTTTCTTGCCCTGCAGGGTGACCTCGAGCACGGTCAACCCCACCAGGAGAAAGAGAACCATCCCAACCAGAAGAATGGTCTTCTTCAGGTTTGTACGAGACTGCCCCTCTATTTTTCTACCCTTCTCCATCCAGTGTCAAAGTCGGAGTCTGGGCGTATCAGTGGCGCTAAAAGGGAGAGGGGAAAGAATAGATGTATGCTGTTACGATACACCCTGACCTCTACGTAGATGCCGCTCTTCTTGCCATTGAGTATTCCCTTGGGCAGGGGAAAGACCGCCATTGATGCGGCCTTCATGAATGAGGCCCCATCGGCAAACCTCATTGGGTATGCAGTGGGATCCTCTATGCGATACTCTTTGGTTATCAGGTTGAGCCTTAGCGTCCTGGTGTAGATACCCTCCCAGATGGTCTTGTCCCAGAGCGAGCGCTCTCGCATCACCCTTACCTGGTACTCAATGGTGTAAGGGATGCCACCTTCTATCACATCCTGAATAGGCTTCTGGTCCAATCCCTTCAGGGAGATGGCTATCCTCTCCCGGCCTCCAACATGTGACACTTTGACGGAGAATATCTCCACCTGGGCGGCCATCACCTGGAAGGCCATAAAAACAAAGAGAAAAGGGAGGACGATCCCAGGGATCGCCCTCCCTTTCATTATCGAAAAACCGCCTCTGTTACACACCATCCTCCCCATGTGGGAAGGTATATCATCCACTGCCTACATTGTGAACGCCTACCTGAAGAACACGAAGGTGACAACGAAGAATATGGGTATCAAGATGGGAAGCGAGAACTTCAGGATGTATCCGAAGAAGCTGGGCATGGGCACACCGGCCTCCTCTGCTATGGAGCGGATCATGAAGTTGGGGGCGTTGCCTATGTAGGTGTTGGCACCCATGAAGACGGCCCCCGCAGAGATGGCCTCGAGGTAGAGGGGCTTGTGCGCAATGAGCATGTGAACCGCCTGGTGCTCGGGAATACCCACGAAAAACCGGCCAAGAGCGGTGTTGAAGAAGGTGAGATAGGTAGGGGCGTTGTCGAGAAAGCTCGAGAGGATACCTGTGATCCAGAAGAAGTGGTAGGGCTCTTTTATTGACCTGATGAGGCCCGCAAGGGCACCGTGCTCGCCTGCCCTCAAGATGGCCAACGCAGGGATCATGGTCATGAAGATACCTGCAAAAAGGTAGGCCACCTCTTGTATGGGAATCCACGAGAAGTCGTTGCCTTCCCTTATCTCTTGATTGGTCACCTTTAAGGAGATTATTGCCATCAACACCATAACGCCGTCACGGATAAGAGACTCTATCTCCCTGGGAATACCGAGAATATGAACCTCTCCTAACTTCACCATGCCGCTGAAGAGCACTGCCCCCACAATCACGGCCAGTAAGACCAGGTTGAAAAGCCCCTCTATCTTAAGTTTCTCTCCATGGGCATCAGGGGGGGCCTCCACCCCGTCCCTCTTGTAAAAGTAGGTGTCTATTGCGAAGAAGAGCACAAGCAGCATTCCAGAAGCCAGAAGCATGTGGGGAATGATCTTGAAGGTCCAGAAGAAATGCACGCCGTGCAGAAAGCCCAGGAAGAGGGGTGGATCACCAAGTGGGGTCAGGGAACCACCGATGTTGCAGATAAGGAAGATAAAGAAGACCACCATGTAGGTCTTGGTCTTTCTGTAGTTGTTCGCCTTCAAGAAAGGCTTGATGAGCAGCATGGCCGCCCCCGTTGTCCCCACCCAGGACGCAAGCAGGGTTCCCACTGCCAGCATTCCCGTGTTGACCACCGGGGTGCCCCTCAGGGTGCCTTTCAGTAGTATGCCCCCGGCCACGATGTAAAGCGAGCCTATAAGGATCAAAAATGGAACGTAGTCAGCTATGTAAATGTGCAGTATCTCGTGCAGGCCCTCTCCCTTGAAGGCAATGAGGAAGGGTATGGCGGTAACCAGGGCCCACAGGGCCGACACCTTCGGGTAGTGATGGTGCCAGAACTCCCCTGCCACCAGTGGGAAGATGGCGATGGAGAGCAGGATACCCGCAAATGGTATCACGCTCCACAGGGGCAGCAGCTCACCAAGCTCCCTGCCGTGGTGGGCAGTCTCGTGGGCAGCCTCTGAGGCAACGGCGGGATCGATCCACGCAAGTGCACCGATAACCAGGCACAAAACGATCCAGAACAGCCTTGACACAGCGAGTCTCTTCACCTCTCAATTCTCCTTTCCCAGCAACCATGCAAGATGAGTTTCAAACGCCTCGAAAAGCGGCTTCGCTGATAAAGTAGAACAGGGATATTGTCAAGTGTGGCTGTTCGTGCTACCTACAAGGGCGAAGGTGGATGGAATGCAAGGAGGAGGGCTTGGCGAGAAAGCCAAAGGGAAACAGAGAAGGTGAGTTCTGCGGGGTGTCGGTGGGACACTCTAAGGTGTCGGTTGCCACCTTCTCGTTGCTCTCTGAAGAGACCCTGACCCTCGTGGACTTTCACTGGAGGGTGTTACCCCAGGACCTGATATCAGAGGGCAAGATTGCTCACGCGCAAGACCTTAAGGGCATCCTCTTCGAGTTCTGGGAGAAGCACAAGTTTCCACGCGAGAACCTGGCCATCAGTATCGGGGGAGGCCACACCATAACACGCCAGATAAACATACCCCTAAACAGCAGCCACGACGAGATACTACCCTTCGAGGCGGCGCCATTCCTGCCCCTGGGCATAGAAGAGATGATGGTGGACATTCTGCCAATGGGAGAAGGAGAAGAGGGCACGAAGGTGCTGCTATTGGCAGCAAGAAGGCGCGAGGTGGAAGAGTGGGTAAAGCTCTTTCAGGAGATGGGATTCGGCATAGACACGGTGCTCACCAAAAGCGCTGCCCTGGCCAACCTTCAGAGATACCAGGGACTTGACGATGACGGAATACTGCTGATGGACATTGGCAGGGTGGACACCACCCTGGTCTGGATGTTCCAGGGAGAGATATACCACTCCAGGGAGATAGCCTACGGCGGAGCGGAGCTTGTCACCATGGTGGCAGAAGAGATGGGCATCTCAAAGGACCTCGCAGACGAGAAACTGCAGAAAGAGCCAGACTCCATCTCTGAAGAGGTGATAGAGAGATGGGCCACCCGGCTGATAGAGAAGGCAGGCGAGGGAATCGAGTACTGCCTGCCCATGGGAATGCCTTTTCCCGCATGCGAAGAGATCCACCTGTCTGGTGGAGGCTCACTGGCCAGGGGATTCGACGAGTTGGTTGCGGATAACCTCGACTGCGAGGTGGTGGCCTTCGAGGATTGGGGCGTCCCCTTGCGGGAGGGGGTTGACGTAGAGGCCGAGGCCCTGGCCCGGTCCGCCGATGCCATAGGAGCAGCCCTGACAGCGGCGGGAATAGGGATGTAACACCATGGCAGACTACCCTTTAATAGACATAGACCTGTCAGGCAGGCAGAAAAAGAAGAAGTCAAAGCCCAAGGTCAAAATCGGCATTAAGCTGCCTAAAAAGAAAGGCAAAACCCCGACCACAAAAAGGCCAAGAAAAAAACTACAGGCCCCATCCATAGGCAAAGAGCAGATAGCCACTATCCTCATGGTGCTGATCATCGTATCACCTTTAGGGTGGCTGGGCTGGCAGTACTCGTCACTAAACCAACAAGAGAAACAAGAGAAGGCGCTTCTGGCACAGAGAAAAAGGGAATACCAGCGTCTTAAACCCATAGACAAGAAACTGAAGTTACTGGAACAGAAAAAGAAGGCGCTGATAACGAAGGTGAACACGATAAGAAGCCTCTCGGCAGACCGGCGCGAGGTTCCAGAGGTGTTCGACGAGTGGGAGAGGATAATGCCCGACGCCATCTGGATAACCAGCTTCAACTTCACACCTGGAAAAACCCTATCCACCAAGGGATACGCCCTCACCGAGGCAGACATAGCCAAATTCATAGACGCCCTGAAGAGAAGCCCACACTACGGGGGATACAGCCTGGGATACGTGAAGTCTATCTCTATGGCCGGGGTTCCCATGAAAGAGTTCACCTTGAGCCTGTCCAGCACCCCGGTAAGGAGCAATAGATGAACGACGCCCTCAAAAAGATACTGGCCGCCGTGGTTCTGGCAGCAGCCATAGTGTACCTGGGCAACACCTACCTGCTTGAGCCCAAAAGAAAAGAGATAAGAAAGGTGACGGCAGAAAGGGAGAAGATAGAGAAAGAGATAGCAAGGCTCAAAGTGGCCCAGAAGAAGATGATGGCCATAGAGAAAGAGATAGCAAAGCTGCAGATGCAATTAGACCAGCTAAAGGGCATATTGCCAAGCCAGAAAGAGATACCCCAACTTCTCAGGCAGGTGCCCAGGCTCGGCTACTACAACGGCATAGTGTTCAACATATTCAGGCCGGGCAAGCAGACAGTGGGCAAGATATACGGCACCCTGCCTGTAAGCATCAGTTTCAGTTGCACCTATCCACAACTGGTCTCCCTTATTAGGGGAATCACCTCGCTGGAAAGGCTGATAAAACCCGTATCCCTGAAAATAACATCCAGGTCCACCATGGGTGTAAACCCGCCGCTGTCGGTCTCTTGCACCCTGGCAACCTATTGGTACACGGGGAAGGAGTGAGATGAGAAGGCGTTGGTTTCTAATAGCTCTCGTGGTAGCCGCCATGTGGCTGTTCTTGCCGGGTGTAACCCCCGCGGCCACCAACGCCCAGAAGGGCTCTCTGCTCAACGCAATAATAGACGTGAACGCCCTTGAGACCGCCTTGCAAGGCAAAGGCCAGGCAAACGCAAAAGCCAGCCCTTCCACCACCGCCCCCTCCAGGCCCGTTATTCCAGAAAACCTGTTAAAGGGCCTATTATCCAAGCAGGGCAGGCCCTTACAAATCACCCCTGAACCAAGGGTGAGAAACCCCTTTGGAACCCCGCAAAAGGTGAGAAACCGCATATTCGAGGTTCAGCAGCGCATAGCGGCCATGAAGGCCCGCAAAAAACGCCGCAAGAAG
>CAZQJB010000003.1:0-22872 GCA_964593115.1 uncultured Aquificales bacterium | reverse complement strand
AGGGCAGAAAGCTCCCTATCCACCGGGGCCGAGATCACCACCATGCAGGGGGCGCTCTCGTCTTTGAACAGGATGCGGCTGGGGCCGGTGAAGCCCCTGTGAATCACTCCCCGAGCAATACCCTTATCCACTGCCTCTGGATCGGGGTCTATTGCCGCAATCCCGTTGATCATGGGAGACGATTTTGCCCCCAGGGCTATGGAGCCGCCTATGAGCCCTAAACCCACCACCACCAAGTTGAAGACGCCGGAATCCATGCCAATCCTTTCGCCGTTTTCCCCCGTTATCCACCAAAAAGGGGAAAAAGGGAAGAGATGCCTTTTCTGCCCAAGTGGATGGCCCTTGTCCGTTGTCTTCTGGAGTCCTTGCTTCTCTCCATGAATGGTGCCCAGCCCAGGGATGGGGCTTGCAGAGCCCCGCCTGCAAGGGATACCAGAGTGGAACCGAAAGATACCTTGAACCGCGGTATGGGGAGGTGCAAGGTGAAAGAGGGAAGCGAGGGACGTGCCTACCATGTGGTGGTGGTGGGTGCAGGACACGCCGGGTGCGAGGCGGCACTTGCCGCGGCGCGTATGGGATGCACCACCCTTTTGCTCACCGGCTCTCTTGACGCCGTGGCCCACATGCCCTGCTCCCCCTCGGTAGGGGGGGTGGGAAAGGGGCACCTTGTGAGAGAGATTGACGCCCTTGGGGGCCAGATGGGGCGTGTTGCAGACCAGAGCGCCATACAGTACCGCACCTTGAACACCAGTAACGGCCCCGCCGTCTGGGGCACCCGCACCCAGAACGACAAGGCCCTCTACCGAACGGCCATGAAGGCAACCCTCGAAAGGCAGCCTGGGCTACACGTCAAGGAGACCATGGTTGAGAGGCTATTGGTGGAGAGGGCCGGTGGTAAAAGACGGGTGGTGGGTGTGGTGGATCACCTTGGTACAGAGTTTATGGCAGAGACCGTGGTGGTGACCGCTGGCACCTTTCTTAAGGGGTTGATTCACGTTGGCGAGCGACGTATTCCCGCGGGCAGGGCAGGGGAGTTTCCCGCCAATGGGCTTGCCGAGTCACTCTGCTTACTGGGGCTCAGGATGGGCAGGATGAAGACGGGCACCCCTCCCCGGCTAAAGGCCTCAACCATAGACCTCTCCAGGTTCAGGGAGCTGAGAGGAGATGAGGAGCCCATACCGTTCTCTTTGCACACCAAGGGGATATTTCTGCCCCAGGTGAGCTGTCACATAGGCCGCACCACCGGGGCCACCCACGAGATAGTGAGGCAGAACATTCGCCTCTCTCCCCTTTACAGCGGGGCAATAGAGGGGGTGCCGGCTCGCTACTGTCCCTCCCTTGAGGACAAGGTGATGAGGTTTCCCGAAAAGGAGTTCCACCACGTGATCATGGAACCCGAGGGACTCGACACCGAGGAGACCTATGCCAGTGGCCTGGGCAACTCGTTTCCATACCAGGTTCAGGTGAGGCTTGTGCGCTCTGTGCCAGGCCTGGAAGAGGCGGAGATCATGCGGCCAGCCTACGCCATCGAGTACGACTTCGTTTATCCTACCCAGCTCTGGCCCACCCTGGAGACCAAGCCGGTGGAGAACCTCTTTCTGGCGGGGCAGGTGAACGGCACCTCGGGATACGAGGAGGCGGCAGCCCAGGGCCTGTGGGCGGGGATAAACGCCGCCTGCAAGGTGCAAGAAAGGCCGCCCTTCATCCTCGACCGCTCAGAGGCCTACATGGGGGTGATGGTGGACGACCTGGTCACAAAGGGGGTTAGGGAGCCCTACCGTATCTTCACCTCTCGCTCGGAGTACCGCCTCCTCTTGAGAGAGGACAACGCCGATCTGAGACTGCTTGAGAAGGGCCACGAACTTGGCCTGGTTGACCGCGAGGCAGTAGAGGAGATGCGCAGCCGGCGCAGGATGATAGGGGAGGAGATCGAGAGGCTGAAAAAAAGCTTCGCTAAGCCGATTGCACGGGTGAACAGGATGTTGGGGGAAGCAGGCTCCTCACCCCTTAGAGAACCGGTCTCCCTTCACCAGTTGCTTAGACGCCCCGAGCTGAACTATGGACACATCAGGGCCATTGAGGGATGCGCAACAGACCTTCCACCGCGGGTGGTGAGACAGGTGGAGGTGCTCTGCAAGTACCAGGGCTACCTTGAGAGGCAAGAGAGGGAGGTAAAGAGGTTTAGGCACCTGGAAGATAGGCTGATTCCCCCTGACATGGACTACCGGTGCGTGGCAGGGCTATCCAACGAGGTGAAAGAGGTGCTCTCAGAGGTGCGACCCCTTTCGTTGGGGCAGGCCTCTCGGATACCCGGGGTAACCCCTGCCGCCATATCTGCACTCATGGTACATCTCGAGGCCCTTAGGAGGGGCAGAAAAAGCGAGGTGGTAGCCGAAGGGCGGTGATCTTTCTCTCTCAACCTGTTAGTAGATAGGCAAGAACCATGCAGAACGTTTTTTGGAGGAGACGATGATTCCACTGTGCACTGCAGAAGAGATGCGCAACCTCGACAGCGCCACCATCAATGGCCTTGGGATTCCAGGGGTGGTGCTCATGGAGCACGCCGGACTGGGGGTGGTGAGGGCCATGGAGAAGAGGTTTGGCGGTCTCAGGGGAAAGAGGCTGTTGGTGTTTGCCGGCAAGGGCAACAATGGGGGCGACGGTTTCGTGGTTGCACGCTGGGCTCGGCGCCTGGGGGCACATCCCCTGGTTCTGCTTCTCACCTCACTGGATAGGCTAAAGGGAGACGCATTGGTGAATGCCCAGGTCTGGAAGAGGCTGTCACCCAACGCCCTTGTGGAGGTGTCGGATTCAAACGCCTTCCAGGGGGTGTTCGACAACACAGACCTGGTGGTTGATGCCATTCTGGGCACCGGGCTCTCCAGCGGGGCCAGGGGCCTGGCGGCAGAGGCCATAGAGGCCATAAACTCCAGCGGTGTGCCTGTGGTGGCAGTTGACCTGCCATCGGGACTCGCCTCGGATACCGGGGCCATTCCAGGTCCCGCGGTTAGGGCAGAGCTTTCGGTCACCTTCGGCCTGCCAAAGGTTGCCCACTGGTGCTATCCAGCCAGGGAGCTTGTGGGGGACCTCGAGGTGGTGGATATCGGTATTCCACCTGCCTTCGTTGAGGCGGGCACCTTTGGCGCCTACCTTGTTGAGAAAAGGGACCTGCTGCCATTGTTGCCAAAGCGTCCTCCCCAGGCCCACAAGGGCAGGTACGGTCACCTGCTGGTGCTCACCGGCTCTCCCGGCAAGCTCGGGGCCGGTATCATGGCATCTCTGTCGGCCCTCAGGGTTGGGGCTGGCCTGGTGACGGCAGGTGTGCCCCGGGGACTTAACCTCGCCTTCGAAGCTGCCACCATGGAGCCCATGAGCGTCCCCCTTTTGGAGACCGACCAGGGAACCATCTCTTTCGAGGCCCTCGACCAGGTGCTTGAGCTCTGCAATGGCAAGAGCGCCGTTGCCATCGGCCCTGGCATGGGAACCCATCCCTCCACAGGTGAGCTCGTACGGGCCCTTGTGGAGAGGCTGGATATTCCCGTGGTGGTGGACGCAGACGGACTGAACCTGTTGGCCTCCCAGGTGGAGGTGCTCTCTAAGGCCAAGGCACCGTTGATTCTCACCCCCCATCCCGGCGAGATGGCGCGGCTCACCGGCAGTAGCACAAAGGAGATACAGGAGAACCGGCTGGAGCTGGCAAGGGGGTTTGCAACGGAGCACAAGGTGGTGGTTGTGTTGAAGGGGGCCGGTACCATCACCGCCTCTCCAGGGGGAACCTGTTACCTAAATCCCACAGGCACCCCGGGGATGGCCTCTGGGGGCAGCGGTGACGTGCTCACAGGGACAATAGGCGGGCTGCTATGCCAGGGGGTGCCCCCCCTTGAGGCGGCGTGGGCAGGGGTTTATCTCCACGGAAGGGCCGGAGAGCTGGCCGAGGAGGAGAAGGGGGAGTACGGGATGATCGCGGGAGACGTGTTGGGTGCGTTGCCCCGGGCCGTGAAGGAGGCTTCAATTTGGACAGGAAACTGATAGAGAGGGCAAATATCCTGCTCGAGTCGTTGCCCTACATCAGGGCATTCTTCGGAAAGACCGTGGTGGTGAAGTACGGTGGTCACGCCATGGTGGACGAGGACCTGAAAGACTCCTTTGCCAGGGACATCGTGCTGATGAAGTACATTGGCATCAACCCCGTGGTGGTTCACGGCGGAGGCCCCCAGATAGGAGACACCCTGGATAAGATGGGCAAGAAGACCCCCTTCGTAGAGGGCATGAGGGTCACCGACGAAGAGACCATGGACGTGGTGGAGATGGTGCTTGGCGGGAAGGTGAACAAAGAGATAGTTGCCCTGATCAACAAGCATGGCGGCAGGGCCGTGGGGCTCACAGGTAAAGACGGGGGGCTCTTCATGGCCAAGAAGATGGTGATCACCAAAGAGGCCCCCATGGGCAGGGCCCCCGAAATAATCGACCTGGGGCACGTGGGAGAGGTGACAGAGGTTCATCCTGAGCTGATCGCCACCCTCGAGAACAGCAGGTTCATACCGGTGATTGCACCTGTTGGTGTGGACGAAGAGGGCACCACCTACAACATCAATGCCGACTGGGTGGCTGGCAACATTGCAGCCTCTTTGGGATGCGAGAGGCTCGTCTTCATGACAGACGTGGAAGGCATTCTGGACGAAGACGGTGAGCTCGTCTCCACCCTGCCCCGTGGCGAGGTGGAGCCCATGATCCGGGAGGGCAGGATAGGGGGTGGTATGATTCCCAAGGCCAGGGCCGCCATCTTCGCCCTGGAGCACGGGGTGAAGAAGGCCCACATAATCAAGGGAACCGTACCCCACGCCACCATTCTCGAGCTGTTCACCGACAGCGGCATAGGCACCGAGATAGTTTAAGGATGGAACCCTTCTCCCTGGGCGGCAGGGGTCCCCAAGGCAGTGGCAAGGGAGTACTCATCGCCTTCGAGGGGATAGACGGGTGCGGCAAAAGCACCCAGGTGGGGCTTCTCGCTGCCCACTTAGAGAGAAGGGGGATTAGCACCCTGGTCACCAGGGAACCCGGGGGTACCAGGGTGGGCCAGGAGATTCGCCGTGTTCTGCTGAATCCCGACCTCCCCACGGTTCCCCTTGCAGAGCTGCTGCTCTACCTGGCAGACCGTGCCCAGCACGTGGAGGAGGTTATCCTTCCCGCGCTGGAGGAGGGCATGGTGGTGCTAACCGACAGGTTCTCACTCTCTACCCTTGCATACCAGTGCTACGGACGGGAGTTGCCCAGGACCCTCTTCTTCGAGGTGAGCCGGTGGATTCTGAAAGGTCTTAAACCCGACCTAACCCTGGTTTTGGACATACCGGCAGAGGATGTCCAAAAAAGGATAGGTACCGGTAAAGACCGCATGGAGAGAGAGGACGGGGGGTTCTTTTCGAGGGTGAGGGAGGGATTTCTGTGCGAGGCCAATAAGGATGACAGCATAGTGGTGGTTGATGCCTCGCAGCCTGTTGAGGAGGTTCACCGCATGGTGGTGGAACTGGTGGAGTCCATACTGTAAAACAGAACGGTTTACCTATTCCATTCTACCGCCCTTTTGGATAGAATCACCATGTTTTTGTTAAAACCAGGAAGAGGGTGAATCATCCTTTTCCTGTATCTTTGCTATGGGAGGAGTGGAGGATGGTGCTTGGCTCGATGTTGCGCTGTGTGACGAGGGGAATCTTCCGTTATGATGGTGGTGCTTTTCGCACCTTGGTGCCTCTTTTCGTGTTACTGGTGCAACTGGCCTTTCTCGCAGGGGAAACACCCTCTTTTGCAAAAGAGGGCTACTTCGACATGAGCCTTGAGCAGCTGATGAAGGTGGAGGTGACCTCTGCCTCGAAACACGAGCAGTCGTTGACCGACACCGCCGCTGCCGTCTTCGTGATAACCCAGGATGACTTGAGACGCTCAGGGGTTCTCACCATCCCCGAGGCCCTTAGAATGGTCCCCGGGGTGCAGGTGTCCAGGATAAACGCCGACAACTGGGCGGTTAGCATCAGGGGGTTCAACGGAGAGTTCGCCAACAAGCTGCTGGTGCTAATCGATGGCAGGAGCATCTACTCCCCTGTGTCCTCAGGTGTCTATTGGGACGAGCATAACATCCCCATTGACGAGATAGAGCGCATAGAGGTGATCAGGGGACCTGGGGGCAGCCTTTGGGGAGAAAACGCCGTCAACGGCATCATCAACATCATCACCAAGAAGGCCAAGGAGACCCAGGGCCTCATGATCTCCACCGGTGTTGGCAACGAGAACGAGGCGTTGGTGAGTGCCAGGTACGGTGGAAGGGTGGGAGATAACACCTTCTTCAGGCTCTACGCAAAGGGGATAAAGGGTGACTCCTCGAAGTGGAGGTGGGATGGCAGCGCCCACGACGACTGCAACCACATCAGGGGCGGGTTCAGAGTGGACTCCAAGCTGGGTGAGCGCGACAGCGTCACCTTTAGCGGTGATCTGCACCGGGGGAACAGAAAGAAGGACTACTATGCACCGACATTCTCTTTTCCCTATGCGGAGGAGCTAAGGTACACATCCCTGGTGAACACCGGTGATCTCTTGGCCAGGTGGAGGCACGGGCTCTCCAACGGTGGCGAGATGGTGCTAAGGGGGTACTTCTGGGGAGAGGGCCGCCAATACGAGAACTACAGCTTCGTCTCAAACACCCTTGACCTTGACGGGCGGGTTAGAATCCCTTTACGTAACCACTTGATCACCTTGGGGGCCGAGTACAGGCACGTCTGGACCCATTTCTGGAACACCTACCAGGTGGGTTTTTTTCCAGGTAAGAGGCGGGATCACTTCTACAGCCTCTACTTTCAGGACGAGGTCTCCCTCTCCTCCAGGTTGAAGCTGGTGGTGGGGTCCAGGTTCAGCCACAACCCATTCTCTGACTGGGAGGTTCAACCCACTGCGCGGCTGCTGTGGCACATGAGCGACAAGAACACCCTGTGGATGGCGGTCTCAAGGGCCGTTCGCACCCCCGATTTCGGCAGGCACAGCATCTCGTATCTCTACGCGGTTATCCCACCCAAGGGTGAAGGCAGGTCCCTTCCATTGGCGGTTGTGGGAGAGGGTAACAGGCACCTGGACAGCGAGTCGGTGGTGTCCTACGAGATGGGGACCCGCACCGTCTTCTCGCCCAGGTTCAACGTAAGCACAGCCGTCTATTTCAACCGCTACAGGAAGCTCTTGAACACAACGAAATCCGTATTTTCGGGGCTGAACACGGATACGACGCCTCATCTTGAGGCCATCAGCAGCTTCGACAACATAGGGTATGGGGAGAGCTACGGGTTCGAGGCGTCGGCCAACATAGAGGTTACACCCTGGTGGAGACTGCAAGGGGCCTTCACCTTTGGCAGAATGTTCGTCCACTACTCCCACAGGCTGTTCGAGAAGTTAGCCCCAGAAGACCAGGAAGAGGGAAGAATGCCCCGTCACCAGCTCTCTTTGAGGTCCAGCATGGACCTCTCTTCCAGCCTCTCACTGAACACCTGGCTAAGGTACGTTGACAACCTGTGGCGTAACGGGGTGCCCTCGTACGTGGCCTTTGACGCAACCGTTATCTGGAGACCTGCGAAGCAGATAGAGGTGTCATTGTCGGGATTCAACCTGTTCGACAACAGGCATGCCGAGTTCAACCCCAACCTTACAGACCAGAATGTGTCAGAGGTTGAACGCAGCTTCTTTGGAAAGATAACCTTGAGATTCTGAAAGGGACTTAGTTGATTGGTGATTAGCGAAGGACAGAGAAGCCCTTTTTTGTGCCGCGGGTTCTACCTGGTGGTGGGAGTGCTCTTTCTCTTGGTGCTCAAATTTCCTGTGAGGGTGCAGGCAGAGGTGGTGGCCAATCGTTACCTTTCAATGTCTCTCGAGGAGTTGATGAACATAGAGGTGACCTCTGCCTTTAAGCGTCCCCAGAGCCTGCGGGATACCGCTGCGGCGGTCTTTGTGATCACCAGGGAGGATATACGGCGCTCGGGAGTGACCCACTTTGCAGACCTTCTTCGCATGGTGCCAGGAGTGAATGTGGCTCAGGTCTATTCCAACCGCTGGGCGGTGAGCATAAGGGGGTTCAACGAGGAGTACTACAGTAGCAAGATATTGCTCTTAATCGATGGGCGCAGCGTCTATTCCCCCATCTTCCCCACGGTCATGTGGGACGAGAACGACATCCCCTTGGAGGAGATAGAGAGGGTAGAGGTTGTGAGGGGTCCTGGGGGCGCCACCTGGGGAGCCAACGCGGTGAACGGCATCATCAATATCATCACAAGAAAGGCCAGTGACACCCAGGGCGGCCTTCTGTCGGTTGGTGGGGGAAACGAGGAAAGGGGTTTCGGTTACTTGGGGTACGGTGGCAGGGTTGGAGAAAACGCCTTTTACCGCATCTACTTGAAGGGCATGAGCAGAGACGGTTCCCATGGGACCACCAGTTTCAATACCCGCGACGATTGGTACGACTACCGGGGTGGAGGAAGGCTTGACTGGGAGGGAGATAGTGACGAGCTTTCGGTGATGGGAGACCTGCACTGGAGCAGGCAGAAGACGTCCCGTAATATCTTTTCCTACTCGCCTCCCTACAACGAGAGGCACAACAGCCACATGGGTGCAGCAAGCGGAGATCTAAACCTGAAGTGGAAGCACCTCTTTTCCGACTGCTCCCGGTTCTCGGTTCAAACCTACTACCAGTTCACCAACAGGAACCGGTATGACTACGATAGCAGCATATCCACCTTTGACATAGAGACCAGTTACCTCTTCTCTCCCCTGCCCCACAACTCGGTGCAGGTGGGTGCCGGTTACAGGCTTGACGTGGAGGACATTGACTCCAAGTGGTACATGGATTTCAACAACCCCCATAGGAAAGACGAGACGGTTAACATCTTTCTTCAAGACCAGATTTCGCTATTTGACAATCGCCTGATCTTCACCGGAGGGGCCAAGTTTGAGCACAACCACTACACGGGGTGGGAGGTTCAGCCCTCTTTAAGGGTTCTTTTGAAAGCCACGGAGAACCTCACACTCTGGGGCGCAGTCTCCATGGCGGTTCACACCCCTGACATGTTCTCCCGGGATCTGAGGTGGGTGGCATGCTTCTCACCTCCAACTGGTAACAGGCCATTTGTATTCAACATTTCCACCTCTGGGGACAAGAACCTGGTTTCAGAGAGAATGTGGGCCTACGAGACAGGTGGCCGTTGGAGCCTGGGAGACCGGGTGAACCTCGACGTGGCACTCTATTTTGACCATTACAACCATCTGGTTGGTCTCTCGGCTCCAGAAGGTCCCGTATTCTCCCTGGAGCCGGTGGCTCACATGGAGTACCCCTTGAAGGTGACCAACACCATGGACGGTGATGTGTACGGGGCAGAGATCTCTGCTAATATCCTCTTGTTGCCCAACTGGAGGATCATGCCTGCCTACACCTTCACAAAGATGTACCTTTGGTCAACGAAGAGGCCTTTTGTCATCTACGACGAAAAGGAGATGGAGAGAAAGACCCCTCGCCACCAGTTCTCCCTGCGCTCCCAGTTGACGCTTTTCCATCAGGTGGAGTTAGACACCTGGTTGAGGCACGTGAGCAGCCTGGAAGGTGTGTCTTCTTACACGGCCTTCGATGCCCGAATAGGCTGGAGACCTAAGGATAACATTGAGATTTCCATATCGGGCAGAAACCTGTTCGACAATCATCACCTCGAGTTTGTTCCCCTGCTCATGGAGCAACCGCCCTCTGAGGTGGAGAGAAGCGTGTACGCCAAGGTGTCGGTATGGTTCTGATGAGAAAGCGGGATAGGCGTGTAAAGGCCCTGGTGGCAACGATGACGGTCTTGCTTTTCATCTTCTCGTGGGGCGTATGTGCTACTGGTGCCGAGGTAGAGACCGAGGATCTCGTTAAGGCGGCCTTCGTGTACAACTTCTTGAAGTTCGTAAAACTGCCCAAGGTGAAAAATACCATCGTTGTGGGCATAGTCGGTGACGGTGGCATGGAGAAGGCCATAGAGGGTATTAATGGGAGAAGGGTGAAAGGACGCACCATATTGGTTAAAAGGTGCAGAAACCCCAGGGGGATGATGGACTGCTCCGTGGTGTTCGTCACCAGGGATTACAGGGGTGACATTGGGGGCATAGTTGCGCTATCTCGAAAGAAGGGGATTCTGACGATAAGCGACCGTCGGGGCTTCATTGATAGGGGAGGGATGATAGGCCTGGTGAGAAGTGGCAGCAGGATAGGTTTCGAGGTGAACCTTGGGGTTGCAAAGGGGGCCGGTGTGTTCGTGAGCTCGAGGCTCTTAAAGCTGTCTTTAAGGGTGATCAGGTGATGGTGAAAAAAGGTAAAAAGGGCATCTTCAGCAGAATGGGCCTAACCTCTAAGATAGCCTTGTTGGCGCTGCTAACCACCTTCATGGTTCTCGTTGTAGGGGTGGGGGCCATTCTCGTGAGTGAGATGTTCGTGACCTACAAGACGGTGGCGAACAGCGTGCGCTCGGTGGCCCAGGTGGTGGGAGAGAATTCGGTGGCGGCACTCACCTTCGGTGACAGGTTTTCAGCCCAGGACACGGTGAACAGCCTGCAAGCGGTTAAGAGTATTGAGTATGCAGGCATCTTCACGAAGGACGGCAGTATGCTGGCCCTCTACTTAAGGGCAGGAGAGGACCCCAGGAATGCCGTGAAGGTGTTATTGCGCGAGAGGCAGAAGGCCAACAATAGAAAGGGTGCCATGGAGCCACTCTTCTCTGCCCTTAAGGACGGCATGGTAGATAGTGCAGTTCACGTTAGGGGTGGCGACGCCTACCTGGGAGACGTGGTGGTGGTGAGCGACCTGTCTCCGTTAGCAGAGTCCATAAAAGGCATTCTGCTTGTGGGCATGGGCGTTATGCTGCTATCTGTTCTGCTTGCCTTTCTGTTGGCCAGGCTGATGGCACCGGCGGTCTCCCGGCCCATATTGTCCCTGGCTGCCGCCATGAAGCGGGTCACCGCAGTTCAAGACTACTCCTTGAGGGTAGAGAGGATCTCTGACGACGAGGTGGGCGACCTTGTGGACTGGTTCAACGAGATGTTGAAGCAGATAGAGAAGAGAGACAGGCAGCTCGAGGCCCACAAAGAGGAGTTGGAGCGCGAGGTAGAACGCCGGACAAAAGAGTTGAGAGAGACGGTTGAGGAGCTAAAACGGGCTAAAGAGCGGGCCGAGGCAGCAAGCAAGGCGAAGAGCGAGTTTCTGGCCAACATGAGCCACGAGCTACGCACCCCCTTGAACGCGATACTGGGGCTCTCGCAGTTGCTGTTAGAGACCAGGATGGGGCCCGAGCAGAGTGACTACCTCTCCAACATCATCTCTGCAGGAAACACCCTTTTGACACTCATAGACGACATACTGAACATGGCAAAGATAGAGGCAGGGCAGGTGGTGGTGGAGGAGCATCCCTTCGAACTCGATTCCATGCTCGAGGAGACCCTGGGCCTCTTTGTGGTGAAGGCGCGAAATAAGGGGCTTCAGCTCTTCTACGCGCCTGAGACCGACATCCCCCATGTGGTTGTAGGTGACTCAGTTAAACTGGGCCATATTTTAAGGAACCTCTTGGACAACGCCATAAAGTTCACTGAGCAAGGTCACGTCTTGCTTGGATGTTCAGTGTTGGAAGAGGATGAAGATCGCGCCTCCCTCAGGTTCTGGGTGGAAGACACGGGTATAGGCATTCCCGAGGAGAAGATGGCCGAGATATTCAATCCCTTCACCCAGGCAGACGGCTCCATAGTGAGAAGGTTTGGGGGAACCGGCTTGGGCCTCTCCATCTGTAAGAGTTTCGTAGAGAAGATGGGGGGCCACATGTGGGTGAGAAGTGAGGAGGGTAAGGGGACGAGGTTCTCCTTTGAGCTCGATATGGGGGTAGAGGCCTGGAGAGACGAAGAGATTCTTAGGGAGTGCCGGGAGACATTAGAGGGTGTATCGGTGGTGATAGTCTCTCCTGAGAAGATGTTGGTGGAGCCCGTGGTCTCTTACCTAAGAAGAAATGGCATAGATGCGAACAGTTACGAAGTGTTGGATGACGCCATATTTGAGCAACTTTCCTCAATAGAAGAGGCAGGCTCAATACCCGTTCTTGTGGTGGACGAAGGTGTGATGAGCGAAGAGATTGAGAGCAGAGTGGGATCGGTTTTTCCTGGTGTATCTGTGCTGGTTCTTAGCTGGGATCCGGTGAACTGCTTATGGGCGAAAAAGGAAGGCGGTCTTGTGAAGGGATGCGCTGGTAAACCCCTGTTCCCCGGCACGTTTATCAGGCAT
Organism: uncultured Aquificales bacterium; assembly: GCA_964593115.1. GTDB lineage: Bacteria > Thermosulfidibacterota > Thermosulfidibacteria > Thermosulfidibacterales > JALWSI01 > JALWSI01. Next base: position 10,562 of record CAZQJB010000003.1, on the reverse strand, counting down.
TTGAAGGCCGTGCTCAGCCCAGAAGAAGAGGATGGTACAGTAGAGTCAATCCCTGCTGGCGTTGTGGGAGGTGAGCAGAAAACGGCCTCCATCTTGGTGGTTGAGGACGTAGAGATGAACCAGATGCTGGTTAGAACCCTTTTGGAGAAAGACGGTCATGGTGTCACCATTGCCGACAACGGGATAGAGGCACTAAGAACACTGTGCGAGAGCAGGTTCGACCTGGTCTTTATGGATATACAGATGCCAGAGATGGACGGGTTGACCACCACCAGGGTGATACGGGCCTGCGAGGATGGAGAGAGGGATTTTGTCGAAGAGAAGTTGGGCGATTCTGTAAGTGTTGACGAGCTTCTCTCTATGCTTGGTGGAGGGCACCTGCCCATTGTGGCCATGACCGCCCATGCGTTCACAAAAGACAAAGAAGAATGCCTTAGGGCCGGCATGGATGGCTACATTTCGAAACCCGTTGACCTTGGCAAGATACGGCAGGTGATCGCCAAGGTGCTGGGATTTCAACAGCCCCAACCCGTAGAAGAGAAGGAAGAAGAGGGGACTGGTGGGATCGAGGTGGCCGACGTTGCCAAGGTGAAGAGCCACCTGTCGGAGTCTTACGAGATATCCGATAGCGAGATAGATTCCCTGTTCGAGGTGATCAGAAGCTCTCTTGGCAAGAGCCTTGACGAGGCACAGGATGCCGTTGACAGGATGGACTACGATGCCATTCGCGTAGTGGCACATACCATGAAGGGTTCTCTTAGCAGCCTTGGGCTAATGGGGCTTTCAGAGCTCTGCTTCGAGATCCAGAAAAGGGCAGAGTCGCGAGACTCCAGCTATGACTACAACGGCTCTTTTGGGGTACTCAAAGAGGCCATATCCCCTTTGCTGTGAGCGTTCTTGCTTCTCTCTGCCCCTGTGGCAGGGGTTGGTGGATCCGGATATTACAAGCTCGGTATCCATTTTGGTGAAGAGGTCCCAGATGCTTGGACAACAAGGGTACCCTCTCTTCGTGGTGGCTACGAAACGGTCAAAAAAATAGGGGCGCCATGAAAGCGCCCCTATTTTCTATGTAGCTGTTGTTGTTACTTCTTGTGGCAGCCAGAGCACTTGGTGGGACCCTTGTGCTCTTTCCTGTGGCAGCCCTTGCAGGTGTGGTGGAATGCAGATGATGCAGAAGGAGCAGCCCCTCTCTTGCACTTGTGGCACTGGAAGCAGGCCCTTGCGTCCTTTCCCTTCTCCATCTTGTGATGGCAGGTCTTGCAAGACGTGCGCTTCTGGTGCTCGGCGTGGTTGAATACCACTGGAGCCTTGCGTTTCTGGCACTTGTTTATGGTGTAGGTTGCGGCGCCCTTGGAGCCGGCGTTCACGAAGGTGCTTACGCCACCCAAAAAGGCCAGGCAGACAATTGCCACCAACGCCCCTCTCAGAAAACCTCTCTTCATCTCTCTTCACCTCCTCTGTGGTTTTTGGGGTAATCTCCCCTCTCCTTTGCGGTCACACCCTTTAATCGCTTAACTCGCCTCGTGTCAAGAGTAACAGGGTTTTTGTTGGCCGTAGCCCCACTTTTCCTGCTAACCACAACATGGTGTTTTTCGTGAACGGCCGTTCAACAAAATCCTGTGTTCACACCTATTCGGGGTCAAAATGCTCCCTGGTACTCTATGGGCAATGGGGTGTCTGGGGTTAGGTGCATGGCCTCTTTTATCTTCCTGAGAACCTCTTCTCTATCCCGCGGCAGGGTGCCCCCTATGGGTAGCAGGTTTGAGACGTGGTTGGAGCGAAATACGGTCTTCACCTCCACCATGCCCACAAGCATGGCCATCTCTTCCATTATCTGCCTCATGGTGGGCATGGAGAACCTCCCTGTTTTAACCCGTTGATGCAGTATGGTCTTGGGAAAGACCATGAGGGTGAGGGCGGCAAGGTAGTGGGGGTCTATCTCGTTCACCACCCGGGCTGTGTTGGTGATGTGCTCCCGAAACCGTTCTTTGCCGCCAAGGCCAAGGATAACCATGGTCGAAAGCGTGAAGCCGGCGTTTATCGCCTTTCTGCACGCCTCCACCATCTGCCTGGAGTCCACGCCCTTCCTGGTCTCTGCTAGCACCTGGTCGTCTCCGCTCTCTATTCCCAAATACACCATCTGCAGGCCCTCATTCCTCAGTGTAGCGAGCTCTTCTGGGGACTTCTCCAAGAGGTTCTGGGGGGTTGCGTAGATGGCCACCCTTTCCAATGCGGGCAGGTGGGAGTAGAGTTCTTTCAGAATCTCTGTGAGGTGTCCTGTATCAAGCACCATGGGGTCACCATCGGCGATGAAGACTCGCTTCACAAAGGGATACTCTTTGGCTGCCCACTCTATCTCTCTCTTCACCTCTTCAAGGGGGCGAACCCTGAACCGCTTGCCCTTGTACATAGAGCAGAATGTGCACCTGTTGTGAGAGCAGCCCACGGTGGCCTGTAGAATGAGGGAGCGTGCCTCGCTGGGTGGCCTGAATACCGGTTCTTCGTACCTGAGCACCTGAACCCCTCCCTTCTCACGCAAAAGAGGGGCCCCCGTGGAGCCCCTCTCTCGTTCTCTCTCTGTTTCTCAGAACTTGCGGCCTCTCTTTGCCTCTTCCCTCATCTGTGCCGCCAGCTCCTTTATCTCTACCAGGTCCTTCTTTAGCTTGGCGTATCCGTACCAGGTGGTGTAGTCGGGGTTGTTGTGGAAGGCCGCCTGGAAGGTCTTCATGCGGTGGTCCATGAACATCTCGTAGAGAATCTCCTCGATGTGGGTGTTCACCTCGTAGAAGTTGAGCAGGTCAGGATACGGCCAGGTGGCCTGGTTGGTCTTCTTGGCGATGATGCCGTCGCGGTAGAGCCCTGCCACCACCTCTATTGCTTCTGAGAATAGCTTGTCCGAGGCCTTGATCATCAGGTCGGCGTTCTTCAGGTTCTCTTTCGAGAAGGTGGTAGAGTGGCACTTTTCGCAGATGGCCAGCATCTTTGCCCGCTCTTCGTCGAAGCTCTTCTTGTCCAGGCGGGCCAGGTTTGCGGCCTTGACCAGCTCTAACCTCTTGGTGGGTTTTCCGTTGGCATCAAGCACGCCAAGGGCCTTCAGAATGGTGACCCTGTAACCAAGCCACTCCTTGTCGCTCTCTGGGAGCCTCAGGGCAAGGAAGCCCCACGCCGTCATCACCTTGTGGTTCCCGTTTGCCATGTGGCAGTCCTGGCAGGTTGGTCCCCTGTGTGCCTTACGGTCTGTGACGTAGGCAGACCCGTGTTTCGAGTGGAACCAGAACTCCCACTGTGCGTGGTCGAAACCGGTGTGGCAACTGTTGCAGGCCTCGGGCTGAAGGGCCTCCTTTTTCGAGAAGGCGTGGCGGGTGTGACAGCTCTGGCAGTCCATTCCGTACTTGTAGTACTTGCGGAACTCTGTCTTTTCCCTAACGTGCTCGTCGGTGATCCCCAGGTTGTGGCACCCGTTGCAGCCTTTCTGGCCAGCGATGAATGCCTTTGGCTGCTTGTGGTAGAATCCGGGGAAGGCGGTGATGGGAAGCAAACCAAGGGCGTGTTTTCCGCTCATGTACTGTTTCACCTGGGTGGAGTGACACTTCTTGCATGTGCTGATGGTGGGTAGCTGCACCTTTGCCACGTCAGAGGCGCTGGTGTGCCCGCTTCCGTGGCACGACTTGCAGGTGAGGTACTTGGACATCTTGCCACGGTTGAAGTCTTTCACCACCCCTGGGGTGACCTCTTTGTGGCAGGTCTCACACTTCGACGGCTTGGCCTGGGATACGGTAACCCCTGCAAGGATGAAAAAGACCGACAAGATGAATATCCCCACTCTCCTCATGCTACTCCTCCTTTCTCTGGGATATTTGTCACGCTTCTTCCTTATTGGGCCAGCACAGGTGGCTTTTGTCAAGGTTCTGTTCTGTCCCTCTCTGGAGACCGGCTACCCTTGTGAAACGAGCCTCACCACCCCTCGCCGCCTCTTCTCGTAGTAGCGCTGGTGGTACTCCTCGGCAGGCCAGAACCTGCTGGCATCAACGATCTCTGTAACTATGGGGTCCTTGTATTTTCCTGATGCCTCCAAGGCCCTTCTCGACTCCAGCGCCTCTCGTCTCTGCTCCTCATCGTGGACGAATATGGCAGAGCGGTACTGGGTGCCGACGTCCCATCCCTGGCGGTTAGGCGTGGTGGGATCGTGGATCTCCCAGAAGTGGTCCAAGAGCTGGCGGTAGGATACCCTGGACGGGTCGAAGGTTACCTCTACCGCCTCGGCATGGCCGGTCTCGCCAGAGCAGACATCCTGGTACGAAGGGTTATCCACCCATCCCCCGGTGTAACCCACCCTGGTGGAGACCACCCCTGGCAGCCGCCTGAAATGCTCCTCTACCCCCCAGAAACAGCCGGCGGCGAAGGTGGCCTTCTTGAAAGAGCCCTTTTCGTCCAAGGGTTATCTACTCCCGAACACCTTCTTGAGAAGCTCCGTGGTGCGGGCGGCTGGGTTGTGGCGGATCTCCTTCTCTTGCTGCGATAACAGGTGGAAAAGACCATCGAGAGACTTTCTGGTTACATAGTTGTCCAGGTCGAAGCTGCTGTTATTTACCAGTCCCTTCACCAGGGGCCCACCTGTCAGTTCCTGGTACTGCCTGGTCACCCCCACCTTCTGCACCTGCTCGTGTACTATGGGCCTGAAGGCCTCTGTTAGCTGGGGAGTGGTCTTCTCCTGGAAGAACCGGGTGATGGCTGTGTCTCCTCCGTTGAGCAGCCTCTTGACGTCTTCGAATGTGATGCCTTTTATTGCGTTGGTGAAGATGGGAAGTGCCGCGGCGCTCGCCTTCTCTGCTGCATGGTTCATGCTTGCCTCGAACTGGTCAACCTTTGCCCCCATTCCCATCTTTCTCATCACAGATGCTACCGATTCCAGCCTTCCCGGCAGGGGGATCCGGATCTCCGGGTTGTCGAGAAAGCCACCAGGCTTCGATGCCAGTTTAACCGCCTTTTCTGCCCCTATCCTCAGGGCCTCCTTGAAGCCCCTTGACATCTCGCCGTTGGTCAACGCTCCGCCCTCTCCACCGTGTCCGTTCACGCTTTGCCAGGTGTCCATGGCCTTCTTGAAGTAGTCTGTGCTCCACGCCGGTGTTGATGCCAGCAATGCCAGGGTGACGAGCAGAACCACTCCCCTTGCGGTTATGCCTTTTCTGGTTACCATGCTGAATCTCCCTTGGTGTTAGAGGCCCATGGCCTTAATCAGCCTTCCTTTTTCTGCTTCGCCAGGTCTCTCTCGCTTCTCACGCAGTTCTTTCCGGCCCCTTTGGCCAGGTATAATGCCTTATCTGCCCTGCCCACCACCTCTTCGGGGCTGTCACCGTCATGCACCTCTGCAACCCCCAGGCTTATGGTCACAGAGACGTACAGGTTTTGGCCCACTGCCACCGATAGCCGCTCTATGCGCTCTCTGAGACGCTCTGCCACAGAGCTTGCGTCTTTCAGGTTGTTTTCAGGCAGCAGTACCACGAACTCTTCTCCACCGTAACGGGCAACGAGGTCTTCGGTTCTGAGCTCTTTCTCGAGGGAGAGCGCTATTGAGCGCAGCACCTCGTCCCCTGCCCTGTGCCCGTACAGGTCGTTCACCCTTTTGAAGTCGTCAACGTCTATCATGATGAGAGAGCAGGGTATGCCCTCTGAATCCCTCTTTATCATCAGCTCCTTCAGCCGCTTCTCGAATAGCCGTCTGTTCGCCACCACTGTGAGGGGATCGTACTGGGCTTCCGTCTCTTTCTTCTTCAGTTTCTCTTCGATCTTCTTTATTGTTTCGGCTGATTGCTCTAACTTCTCCTGGGTAACCCGGTTAGACTCCCGTAGCTGGCGAATCTCTCTCAACAGGACGTCTATTAACTTCATCAGAGAGCTTATGGTTTTTGAGGCAGAGAGCTCCTCCTCGTGTTTTTCCAAGGCGAGGGAGTGTTCCTCTATCCTGTCTATCGCCTGGACTATGCTCTCTCCTGCCTCGCTCATCATCTTCTTGGTGTCTTCCTGTATGGACACGATGTTATTCATCTCTTCTTGCGACAGGGCCTCGCCTATCTCTTCCCTCACCATCTCCTCGTAGCGCTTCCTGGCCTCCTCGGGGGTAGGGTTGTTGTTGCCTTCAAGGATCAGGTTAAGGTAGGCGTAGAACCAGGGAGAGAAGAACGAGGGTATTGGTGGTATGCCCTCTCCCACCAGGTGCTTTAGTGACAGGCGTGCCGCCTCAGAGATGATCACCGCCTCTTGCCTGCTCAGGTCTCCAGATTCGGCGTTGGCTATTATCTGCCTTCTGTTTGACACGATGTGCTCCCCCACGCCTCTATTGCGTTTCCACGATAACACCAGGTGTTAAGGCGTTCAACTGGCGAGATTGAAAAAAAAGGCTCTGGGAGTATCTTAAAGACTCATCAAGGAAAGGGAGGAGGTAACATGATGAAGACGGCCCAGAGACCCATAGCGGTGGTTGTGGCGCTGCTGTTCTGCGGGTTGCTGGTGGCCTCGTGTGCCACCAGTGAGCGTACCTACCAGGGTGCGGGAGTTGGTGCCGCCGGGGGTGCGGGAATAGGAGCCTTGATCGACAGGGGAAACAGGTGGAGGGGGGCAGCCATAGGGGCGGCCATAGGAGCCCTTTTGGGTGGAACCCTGACGGAGATAAACACCAGGGCTGCCCGAGAGGCCGCTGCCCAGAATCAGCCCGTCACTTACCGCTCTGAAGATGGTCACACCGTGGTGCAGGCCCAGCCCATGGGTACCGATGCACACACCCATTGTCGCAAGGTGCGTACCCGTACCTGGAAGGACGGTAAGCTGGTGAAGGACGAAGTGAAAGAGGTCTGCGAGAGCGAGAAGAACGAGAACAAGTACTGAGAACCCCGTGGCAAGCGGAGACCTCTCGCCCTCCCGCGGAGTTATTCTTGTAGGCATGGGGGGCGTATCCAGCAGGGCAGAGATACGCCCCTTTTTGCGTAAGCTATTCTCTGACCCGGCCATACTGCCCCTGCCCCAACCGGGGAGGGCCCTTCTTTCACGGCTGATCTCTATGGTCAGGGCACCGAAGGTGGCGAGGGAGTACCGTGAGATAGGGTTCTCTCCCTTCAGGGAGATCACAAGGCGCCAGGCAACTGCCCTTGCCGAGGCCACGGGACTGCCAGTAGAGGTGGGAATGCAGTACTCGGAGCCCTCGGTTATGGATGGCATGGCGGCCCTGGCCGGCAGAGGGGTGAAAGAGGTTCTGGTTATTCCCCTTTATCCCCAGTTTTCGTACACCACCACGGCCTCTGCCCTGCGCATGTCCAGGGAGGCCGCCAGTACCCTTGGGCTTGCCCTAAGAGAGGTTGAGGAGTGGAGCACCATGGACGGTCTGGTCTCTGCGTGGGTCGATAGGATCTCTCCCTGTTTAGACGATGAGCCCTTTCTCCTCTTCTCTGCCCACAGCATACCGGCAAGGTGGGTTGCCAGGGGAGACCCATACCCCAAGCAGGTGATGTCCACTGTGAGGGCCGTGGTGAAGAGGCTGGGCAATCCAAAGCACACCCTTGCATACCAGAGCGCAGTAGGGCCCGTGGAGTGGCTTGGGCCCAGCGTGGATGAGGCCCTTAGGGTGTTGAGGGACAGGGGAGTAGCGAGGGTTTTGGTGGTTCCAATCTCTTTCATCTGCGAGCACTTCGAGACCCTTTACGAGCTCAGGGTCACCTACGCCCGTCTGGCAGAAGAGCTCGGATTTTCAGGCTACCGGGTTGTGGATGCCCTGAACGACCACCCCCTTCTGATCGCCGGCTGGAAGTCTCTGGTAGAAGACCTTTTTGGGAGTGAGCAGAAATGAAGGCCGACGTTCTGGTGGTGGGGGCGGGTATCTCGGGTCTTGCCATTGCGCACTTCCTGGACAGATTGAGGCCGGAGCTGAAGGTGGTGGTGTGCGAGAAGTCGGGCACTGTGGGCGGTACCATGCAGACCTCTTGTGAAGGCGGGTTCATAGTGGAGCACGGTCCCAACGGGTTTCTCACCAACAAGCCCCATACCTTAGAGCTATGCCGCGAAATAGGAATAGACAGCCAGTTGATGCCCAGCAGCCGAGAGACCAGGCGCAGGTTCATCTTCACAGGAGGCGAACTAAGGGAGATACCCTTAAACCCGCTCAGGTTTTTCTTAGGCTGCAGTATTCTCTCCGTAAGGGGCAAGCTGCGCCTGCTGGGGGAGCTTTTTATCCCCCCACGCAAGGGGGATAGAGACGAGAGCCTTTCTGAGTTTGCCGTGAGAAGGCTGGGCAGGGAGGCCTTGGAAAAGCTGCTGGATCCCATGGTTGCCGGGGTGTACGCGGGAGACCCCGACCAGGTTAGCCTGAAGAGCACCTTTCCCGCCATCCACAGGCTCGAGGTGGAACACGGTGGACTTATCAGAGGGATGCTGGCCATGAGACGCAAGGGCAAGGGCTCGGGTGGTCCTGCCGGCCCCGGTGGAGAGCTCACCTCTTTCGTTGAAGGGGTACACTCTCTGCCCCGGGAGCTCTCTCGGCGCCTGAAAGGGGGTGTTCTTACGGGATGCCAGGTGAGGAGGGTGGAGAGGGAGAAGGGCGCTTTTCGAGTGTCCATCTCAGGTGAAGGGCCTGTTATTGCCAAGAGGGTTGTGGTGGCAGCGCCTGCTTACGCCGCCTCTGAGATGCTCGGCTCTGCCTGGCCACGTCTCGGCCAGGAGCTTGCAGGCATTCCCTATGCCCCCATGGGGGTGGTTGCCCTTGGATACGAAAGAGACAAGGTTGGTTCACAGAGGGGATTTGGCCTTCTGGTGCCCAGGTCAGAGGGACTGTCCATTCTCGGGGTCTTGTGGGACTCTTCCATATTTCCCAACCGCGCTCCAAGTGGCAAGGTGCTGCTGAGGGTGATGATAGGTGGTGCCAGGCAGCCGGGGCTTGCCCTTGCCCCAGAGGAGGAGCTGCTCTTAACGGCGGTTGAGGGGGTTAAGGCCACCATGGGCATAAGTGCCAAACCGCTCTTCACCAGGGTCTTTAGATATTCAAGGGCCATTCCCCAGTACGTTGTGGGCCATGCCCACAGGCTGGAGAGGATCGATGGTATCCTGCGAGAGATTCCCGGGCTGTTCCTGGGGGGCAATGCCTACAGGGGCATAGGGCTGAACGACTGCGTGCGCGAGGCGAAAGAGGTGGCCTTGAGGGCGGTGTCGGGGATTTAACCTGGGATAGCGGTTAACCTTGGCTTCTGGGAGATTTTTTACCATCTCCTACCCGTAGAACCTCCCTAATCCGATAGTGGCCACTTTTTTCCCAAGGGCTTCAGCGGTCCATTCCTTCTTGAACCCGGTGTTGTGTTCACTTAGATTGTCTCTTCTACGGGAGGAAGGACTCATGGAGATGGACGAGGGCAAGGGTTTCGTCAGGAATGCCCTGGAGGCAAGCATAAGGATAGCCGTGATAGGGGCCCTTGTGGTGTGGACCTATCACATTGTCCGGCCCTTTCTCATGCCAGTGGTCTGGGGTGGCATAATAGCCATATCCGTTGATCCCTTCGTGGATAGGGTCTCCCGGTTGTTGGGAAACCGTAAGAGGCTGGTATCTATGCTATTCGCAGCCCTGGTGATAGTTGCCCTGGTGGTGCCGCTGGTTCTGCTCTCGGCATCGTCCTTGAGCGCCATACAGCCCTGGCTGAAGAACCTGGGCAGGTTTCACCTTAGCATTCCCCTTCCCCCGCCAAGCGTGAACGAATGGCCCATAGTGGGTCACGGTGTCACAAAGGTTTGGTCCTTCGTGGCCACAAATCTGGGCTCTTTGCTGAGGCACCTGGAGCCACAGATCAAGATGGCCATCACCTCTCTCTTTGGCTTTGTGAGCGGTGGGCTGAAGATGATTGTTATGTTTATCGTCTCGATCCTGATAGCGGGGGTGTTTCTCGCAACCTCAGACTACTCTGCCAGGCTGGCCAGACAGGTGGTGAACAGGTTTGCGGGAGAGAAAGGCCCCGAGATCTGCGACATCACCACAGCCACCATCAGGGCCGTCATGCTTGGGGTGGTGGGAGTGGCGGTTATCCAGTCGGTTCTCGCAGCACTGGGAATGCTGGTGGTGGGTGTTCCCCTTGTGGGGCTATGGGCGGTTCTGGTGCTCGTATGCGCGGTGATTCAGCTTCCCACCCTGCTGGTGACAGGACCGGTGGCCGCCTGGGTCTTCTTCACCAAGGACAACACCACGGTCTCTGTGCTCTTTCTCGTCTGGTGCGTGGGGGTAAGCCTTAGCGACAACTTCTTGAAGCCCCTCTTCATAGGCATGGGGGTGGACATTCCCATGCTGGTGCTCCTGGTGGGGGCCCTGGGGGGGATGATCCTGTCGGGGATAATAGGGCTATTCACCGGGGCGGTGGTGGTGGCCATAAGCTACAAGCTCTTCATGGCCTGGATACACGAGCACAACGGCAACGGTTCTTCGGGAGAGCCCCAGGCATCTTGAACCACCCGGGGCCCTTGGCATCTCACCTGAGCCCCAGCACCTGGTCCATGCCGTAGATGCCTGGCTCCTTGCCCACAACCCAGCGCGCTGCCCT
>CAZQJB010000002.1:0-23329 GCA_964593115.1 uncultured Aquificales bacterium | reverse complement strand
GTGGAGCGGTTGGTGAAGATGGGAAAGAGGGTGACTGTTGCGGTGAGAAGCGCCCCCATCATCAACGATGCCACCCTCGAGGATGCCAGGTTCTTCGGGCTGCACCGGGTGGCCCAGGTGATAGATAGCGGTTCTACTGCCCCGGGAACCCCCCTTTCCATGACATCCCCTGTCTTCAACGAACGCTTTCACGCCTCAGATCTGGTGATCAGCAAGGGGCAGGGCAACTTTGAGACCCTGGATGACGCCCCCAGGTGCGTCTATTTTCTTTTGAGGGCAAAGTGCCCCGTGATTGCCAGGCTTTTGGGGGTGGAGCTTGGCAGCATACTGTTACTGAGACGATGAGTGACTCTGCCAAACCAAGGGTGGTCACCAGGTTTGCCCCCAGCCCCACGGGAAGGCTTCACCTGGGAAACGTGAGAACGGCCCTGGTTAGCTTTCTATACGCCAGGCAGAACAAAGGGTTCTTTTTTCTGCGCATAGAGGACACCGACAGGCGTCGCTCCTCAGAGAGGTACAGGGACCACATCGTCGAGGAGATGGAGTGGCTTGGCCTTAAGTGGGACGGCGAGGTGGTTGACCAGTGGAACAGGTTGGGGCGCTACAGGGAGGCGGCAGAATACCTGGTTCAAAGGGGCCTGGCATATTCCTGTTTCTGCACCAGCCAAGAGCTGAAAAGGCAGAGAGAGTCCCAGTTAGCAAGGGGTGAGCCCCCTGGCTACGATGGCAGGTGCGGCAGGTTATCGTTGGCCGAGGCTAAGAGCAGGATCGCAAGGGGAGAGCCCTACTCCATCAGGTTCAGATTGGGAGAGGGAGAAGAGACCTTCTTGGACCTGTTAAGGGGAGAACTCTCTTTCGGCATGCCTCAAAGGGGAGACTTTGTGATCCTGCGCAGCGACGGCACACCAACCTACCACCTTGCCGTGGTGGTGGACGACGGGGATTTTGGGGTGACCCACGTCATCCGGGGAGAGGATCACCTGTCCAACACCCCCCGCCAGGTCAGGTTGTGCAGGGCCTTAGGGTATCCCGTGCCCACCTATTGTCACCTCCCCCTGGTTAGGGAGGGCAGGGAGTGTGTAATGGAGAAGAGAGAAGGGGAGTCCCTTTTCTCCGTTTCCAGGTTGAGGGAGATGGGGTTTATTGCACAGGCCCTTCTCGACGCCGTGGCTATGCTGGGCCTGAACGCAAGCCTATCTCCCCCCTTGGGGATCGAGGGACTGCTTAAGAGGTTCTCCATCTCGCTGCTTGGCACCTCGTCCCCCATTCTCACCATGGAGCATTTGGTTTCGGTGAACAGGGCATGGCTAAGGGGCATGCCCATCCCTGAGCTTGTGGGGCTGCTACGGGGCGAGGTTTTAAACATAGCTTTCGAAAGGCTGTGCGCCTTGGTGGAGGTGGCCAGGGAGAACAGCGACACCCTGCGCGATCTCGAGATGTGGGTGGAGGCCATAGAGCTTGGTCCCGAGGTTCCCGTAGAGTGCAGCGATAACGAGAGAGCGCTGCTGTCACAGGTACTTCGCCTCTGGAAGAAGGCCCCTTCTCTCGACTCTCTCAGGGCCTGGATGAAAAAGCAAGACATTAAACCCAAAGAGGTGATGCCCCTTTTCAGGCTTGCCCTGGTTGGTGAGCGCCACGGACCACCCTTGGACAAGATACTGGCCCTGCTCACCCCTGCAGAGGTTTTAAAGAGGCTTGAAAATGCCGTTGCCGGCCTCTAATCTCCACCTTGGCAAAAGGTGAGAAATGGGAGGAGTTTCATGGAACTAAAGAGGATTCTCGAGAGGTTCACTCCCCTGGTGCCTCCGGGAGAGATACTGAATAGGATAGGTGAGTTTCAAAAGAGGCTTTTGAGTGCAGGGCTTCACGGTGCCCTGCTGTTTCACGTTCCCGACATCTACTACCTCTCGGGTACAAAACAGGAGGGATTGCTCTTCGTACCGGCTGAGGGCGAGGCGGTGCTGATGGTTTCGCGCTACCCGGGACGCGCCGAGGTGGAGTCCCCTCTACATGTCGTGCCCATGAGGTCCTCCAAAATGCTTCCGGCCCTGCTGAAAGAGGCCGGGGCTGGTGACAGGCTGGGAACCGAAATGGACCTTGTGACCCTTGCCACAATGAACAGGTGGAAAAGGCTTTTACCCCAGGTGGAGTTCAGCGACGTCTCGCAGTTGATCAGGGAGACAAAGGCCGTGAAGTCTTCTTGGGAGATTGAGGTTATGCGTAAGTCTGCCGGGATCTTAGACCTTGGCTACAGGGCCATGCTTGAAGGAATGGAGGAGGGGGTCTCTGAGGTTGAGCTTGCCTGCCAGGTGTGCGTGGCCATGAGAAAGGCGGGCCACGAGGGGGGCGAGACCATGAGAAACGGCAGAATGGAGGGATTTGTGGGCCACGTGCTCTCAGGTTTCTCCGCCGTTGTTCCCAGCTACATGAACGCACCGATAAACGGCCTCGGCATATCCCCCTCCATGCCCATGGGGCCAAGCTGGAAGAGGTTAGAGAGGGGCGACACGGTGATATTCGACCACTTTGGTACCCACCTGGGTTACCTTGTGGACATGACCAGGACGGCTGCCCTTGGGGAGCCCTCACAGCGGCTAAGGGATGCCCATAAGGTGCTCACAGAGATGCACGCCTACCTGAAAGAGTCTCTTCGCCACGGCAACGACGGTGCCGAGGTGTACGAAGGTGTGCTTAAAATAGCCCAGGAGAGCCCTTACGGTGATCATTTCATGGGATACGGTGACGTTGGTGTCAACTTCGTAGGCCACGGCGTTGGCACTGAGATAGACGAGTTTCCCTTCATTGCAAAGGGGCTAACCATGCCGTTGAAAAGCGGCATGGTGGTGGCGGTTGAGCCCAAGTTTCTCTTCCCTGGCGAGGGTGCCGTGGGGATAGAGAACACATACCTCATTGGTGAGAACGGGGCCGAGGCCCTGACGACCACAGAGACCGATCTGAAGGTGGTTTAGGTATTGCTGGGAGGCCTTTTTGGAGGGAGTGCACTGGTGGGAGCGCTTCGTGGTGGAGGATGCGAGGCTGTGCGCCCTGTGCGGGGGGCTCTGTTGCCGGGCCCATTCTGGCCTCTACCTTGATCCCCTGCAGTTCAGAATGGCCTGGGACCTCGACGAGACCTGGAGCCTGAGCGAGATAGAGCCTAAGGGAATAACCTTTAAGGTCTGCATGGGGGTTCCGGTGCCCCTTCCCGCCTTCATCGAGAGGGGGTGCCTGTTCTGGAGCGAGGATGGTTGCACCTTGCCCAGGTGGCAGAGGCCCCTTGGGTGCCTTGCGCTTGTTCCAAACGAAGAGAGCGTCTTGCAGGGTGAGCCCCTATGCTCTCCCCACCCGGGGCTTAGTTTCGTAGAAAGCTTCTCGCGATGGCGACTCTATTACCAGGAGCACGGCATGTGGGAGCTGCTTTACCAGCTTCTTGCCTAATCCATGAAGGGAGAGATATTGACCCTGGGAATGATCTCCCTCTCCTGTGCAAGGGTTAGCAGATTTTCTACTGCCTTTCTGCCCTTCTCTTGAAGGCCCTCTGTGTAGTGATTGACATAGAGGGAGATGTGCTGCGAGATCACCTGGTCGTCCATCTCCTGGGCGTGCTCCCTGATGAAGGACATTATTGCCTCGCGGTTCCGGCGAGCGAACCGTAGGCTATCATGTATTGCGCTCTCCACGGCCTTCAGTCTATTTCTTCCCAGGCTCCTCTTGGCCACTATTCCCCCAAGAGGGATGGGTAACCCAGTCTCTCTCTCCCACATCTCACCCAGGTCGGCCAGCATGCTCAGGCCATATTCCCCGTAGGTGAACCTGCCCTCGTGAATAATAAGCCCTGCCTCTGCCAGTCCACGTTGCACCGCGGGCATGATCTCGTCGTAACGCATCACCACGAGATTCTGGATGTGGGGAAAGAATATGCGAAGCAGCAGGGTTGCCGTGGTGTGAAGGCCGGGAACCACAACAGAGGAGAGCCTCTCTATTCTGGTGCCCCCCTTTGCCACCACCAAGGGGCCACAACACTCTCCCAGGGCGCCCCCTACCTCCAGCATCACGTAAGAGTTTAGGACGTAGCCAAGTGTATGGTAAGAGATTTTGCTCACGTCCAGTCGGTGCTGCATCACCAGCGAGTTCAGCTCTTCCACGTCTGCCATGACGGGCTCGAACTTTATCCCGGTATCCACAAACCCCTTCACAAGGGCCCCGAATATGAAGGTGTCGTTGGGACAGAAGGAGAAGCCCAGGGTCATTGGTTTTTCCATCTCGTCAAACCTCCTTGCGCAGGGTGCCTGGGACTCTATTGCCACTCGCCTTTGCTTGCAAGGACCTTGACCTTTGGGCCCGCCATGTGGACCATGGTGCCCATGGGATTCCACGAGGTGAAGGGCGAGCTGCCCAGGCAGCTTTACCACCTTGGCAACGGGCTTGTGATAACCTGGGCCGTGCTGCGCTGGGGGAGGCCGGTTGGATTGGTGCTGGTGCTTCTCTCTGCAGCAGGGCTAATCCTCTCGCTGAGATACAAGGACCGCCAGGTGCCATTCTTGGAGCCGGTGATCAGGGTTCTCGACAGGCCAGAGGACAGGGAGAAAATGCCCGGCCGGGGGGCCATTCTCTACGGTGCCGCAGTTGGATTAACCGCCCTTCTCTTTCCCCCATTGCCCGCTGCAGGTGGGGTTGCCGCCCTGGCCGCTGGTGATGCTGCCTCCACCATTGTGGGCAAGGGCTGGGGACGGCATCCCCTGCCATGGAACAAGAGGTTGTCCATAGAGGGCAGCCTGGGGTTCGTTATCCCTGCCACCCTGTTGCTCTACTCGTTTCTCTCATTTGGCATTGCTCTTGTGGCCGCCGTGGCAGGGGCCCTTGTGGAGACCATTCCCTGGGGCATAGACGACAACGTCACAATCCCCCTATCCGTTGGGCTGCTGCTTTGGCTCCTTGTTGGATGAGGGTGTGCCGTAGTCTTTTGGGGTGAGAAGAGGGATTAGAGACGCTTTTAAGACAGGGCGGCCTCTTTTGGGTTCCCTCTCTCACCCTTTTGCTCACTCCACGGTGATGGGGGTAGGCTCTTCTCCCGCCACCTTGGGGATCTCTATGCGTAGTACGGCGTTCTCGAACTTCGCCTTTGCCTTGCTGCAGTCGACGGGAACAGGAAGGGGAATCACCCTGGAGAAGGTGCTGAAGTACCTCTCGTAGCGGTAGTACTTGTCTTCTTCCTCCTCTTCCAGCTTCTCCCTCTTGCCCGAGATGATCAGGTCGTTCTCTTTGAAGTGGACCTCTATCTCTCCCTTCTTGAACCCCGGTATGTCTGCCTCTACAACCACCTTGTCGCCGTCGTCGTAGATGTCCACAGGGGGAAACTCTGGCCTTCCCCCGAAGACCACAGGTACCGGCTCGGTTCCACCGAAGACCACTGGTACAGGTTCGGTTCCACCAAACACCACAGGGGCCCGCTCTGTGCCACCGAACACCACGGGAACAGCCTCGCTTCCCCCGAACACAGTCTTGCTAAGTTCCGGTCCTCCAAAGGCGAACCTCATCTTCAGCCCGGTTCTCCACTTATCTCTCTCTCTGGCCCATTTCACCATTGGCATATTCTCTACCTCCCTCCTTGTGGTTTATCGAGACCGCCCTGGTAGTTAAAGGTAAGAGGTGTGCCTCTTTCTTCAAGGGGTGAAATGCACTATTTTTCACAAATCCTCAATTGTCTGTTGTTCCAGGTGGTTAGCTGGGTTTTGTGGCCTTGGCTTCCCTTATTTCTACCATGACACGGCTGTGCTCAGGGACTCTGGTCTTCTTGCCCGGAACAGGTTACTCTCCTATAACCCGGATGCAGTTTAAGATGACGAACGTGCAGATAGCCGGAAGGAGACGAGGCTTATGGTTGATCTGACCCGACTCAGAAGAGAGAGGGAGTGGTTTGAAGAGAGGCTGAAGAGCAGGGGTGCCACCTTGGACCTTGGCCGTTTCTACGAGATAGACGCCGAGAGGAGAAGCAGAATAACCGAGATGGAGGCCTTGAAACGAAAGAGAAACGAGGCCTCAAAAGAGATCGGCAAGAGAAAGGCCAAGGGCGAGGATATCTCTGGGATAACAGCCGAGATGAAGAGGCTCTCTGCAACCATCAAGGAGATGGAGGAGAGGGTTAAGGTTCTTGACGACCAGCTTTACGCCTTTCTGGCCTTGATTCCCAATCCCCCACACCAGTCTGTGCCTGTAGGCGAGGGTGAAGATGATAACCCCGTGGTGAAGAGATGGGGAGAGCCCTGTGAGTTCGGCTTTGAGCCACTTTCGCATGACGAGATAGGTAAGAGGCTGGGCATACTCGACTTTGACAGGGCGTCTAAGCTTTCGGGTTCCCGCTTTGTGGTTTACAGGGGCCTTGGGGCTCGGCTCGAGAGGGCCCTGATATGCTTCATGCTCGACCTGCACACCTCTAAGCACGGTTACACCGAGATAATGCCGCCGATCTTGGTGAACGGCGATACCATGTATGGCTCTGGCCAGCTCCCCAAGTTCAACGACGAGCTGTACATCTGTGAGCGGGATGGGCTCTATCTCATTCCCACTGCCGAGGTGCCCCTGGTAAACCTGCACAGGGACGAGACCATAAAAGAGGACCACTTGCCCCTTTACTACACTGCGTACACCCCATGCTTCAGGCGGGAGGCGGGCTCTCATGGCAAGGATGTCAAGGGCATCATCAGGCAGCACCAGTTCAACAAGGTTGAGCTGGTGAAGTTCACCACGCCTGATACATCCTACGACGAGCTTGAAAGGTTGCTTAATGACGCCGAAGAGGTTCTCCAGTTGCTCGGGCTTCCCTACCAGGTGGTGGAGCTTTGCACGGGAGACCTGGGTTTCTCTGCGGCAAAGACCTACGACATCGAGGTATGGGTGCCCTCGCAAAACCGTTACCGCGAGATCTCGTCCTGTAGTAACTGCGAAGATTTTCAGGCCAGAAGGGCAGGGATACGCTACAAGCCCGAGGGCGGGGGTAAATCTCAATTCCTGCACACCCTGAACGGGTCTGGACTTGCAGTGGGTAGAACCCTGCTGGCAATCCTGGAGAACTACCAGCAAGAGGATGGCTCGGTGGTGGTGCCCGAGGCCCTGCGGGACTACATGGGCATTGATAAGATAACCCCTTGATATGACCATGGAGGCAGAGTTCAGCCTGCCTGTAGGGCATACCCGGACTATCTCGCTGCTAAAAAGGATACTCAAAGGCGAGAAGATGGGGCAGTCTTACCTCTTTGCTGGCAAGGAGGGTATAGGCAAGTATCTGGTTGCCAGGTGGTTTGCCGCGGGCGTACTCTGCACCTCAAGAGAGGAACGGCCCTGCCTTGAATGTAACTCTTGCCGCAGGGTGGCGAAGGGGGTTCACGTTGACCTGAAAGAGGTGGCCCCCGATGGCAGGGGCCTGATTCCAATAGACGCCGTGCGCGAGATCCAAGAGTGGCTCAACCTGAGCCCAATGGAGGGAACGCGCAAGGCGCTTCTGATTGATGATGCCCACTTGATGAACATTCCCGCTGCAAATGCCTTTTTGAAGACCCTGGAGGAGCCCCCACCGTCCGCTGTGATCGTGCTGGTGAGCGCCAATCCAATGTGGCTTCTGCCAACCATTCGCTCCAGGTGCCAGGTGGTCTGGTTTTCTCCCCTCTCTACAGACGAGGTGAGGATGGTGCTGGGTGAGATGAAGGTAGAGGAGTTCGAGAGTCTTTTTGCAGGCTCACCTGGGCGGTTGCTCCAGATGCTCTCTTCCCCAAACCTCCATGAGATGAGGGAGGCAGCAGACAGGATAGTTAGGGGCCGGGGAGACTGGTCAGGTGTCGTGGGCAGGCACCTTAGGGGAAGAAAGGGCTGGGTGAGAGAGACAGACGAGGTGATGCGCCTGCTCTTTTTGCTCCACGGTGCCATAAGGCAGAGAATGGTCGAGGGGGATGATTCCCCCAGGCTCTTCGAGCTCTACGAGAGGGTGACCTTGCTCGAAGAAGAGATGTTCATGTACAACCTCAATCCCCAGCTTGTGATAGAGAGCCTGGTTGGGATGTGAGACTTCAGGAGGATGCTGAACAATGGAGACCGATAACTCTCCTTTAGAGATAGACGAGGTAATACCCAAAAGCCAAAGCCGTTCTGGTACTAAGAGGGTGGTTTACGTCACCTTCTCGAGGGCGGGTGCCCTGGTGCCCTACGATCCTGGCCGCTTGGAGCTCAACCTGGGAGACCTCGTGGTTGTGGAGCACGAGAGCGGCGGTGACGAGATAGGAATAGTGGCCAAGGGGCCTTTGGATGTTCCAGTGGAGGAGCTGCCCCATTTCGTGGATGCGGTGAAGAGAAAGGCCACCGAGAGGGATCTTGCCAGGGCCGAAGAGAACAAGGAGCTTGCAAGGGATGCCTTTTCTTACTGCCTGCACCGTATCTCGGTACATAACCTGCCCATGAAGCTGATACACGTGAGCGTCACCCTGAACAGAAAGAAGATAATCTTCTATTTCACCGCAGAGGAGAGGGTGGACTTCAGGAACCTGGTGAGGGACCTGGCCAGAAAGTACAAGACCAGGGTTGACATGAAGCAGATAGGCATAAGGGACGAGGCAAAGATGGTGGGGGGCATAGGTCCTTGCGGCAGGGTGATCTGCTGCGCCAGCGTTCTAAGGACCTTCGATCCCGTGTCAATAAGAATGGCCAAGGACCAGTACGTTATTCTTAACCCAACAAAGATCTCGGGGCTTTGTGGAAGGCTCGTATGCTGCCTGGGATTTGAGCACGGGTACTACAAAGAGATGGGCCACTACTACCCTAAGATAGGAGATACAGTGGAGACAGTTGAGGGCATAAAAGGCCAAGTGGTCAGCGTGAACATCATGGACCGCAAGGTGTTCATCTCTGTAGAGGGGGACAGGGGGCAGGTGGCGGTCTCCAGGAGAAGCATAAAGGGGCTCCCGGTTCTTGCCGAGGAGGAGGATACCGTAAAAGCCCAAGAGGAGGTGCTGAGAGAAGCTTCAGAGAAGCTCTCGTTCAAGGACGAAGAGGAGTCCCTGAAGGCCCGGTTGGAGGAGGTAGAGAGAGAGGCCGAGAGGCGCAAGGAGGTCGAATCTTCTCCTAAAAGGCAGGGCAGAAGCCAGCAGAGAAGGTCGAACCGTAGCGAAAAGAGCAAGGGTCAACGCCCCAAAAACGAGGCCCAGAGGTCAGGGGAGAAGAAGGACCAGAGCAGTTCCCAGCAAGCAGATAAAGGGACCAAGGCCGAAGGTCCTGCCGACAGCGGCCATAACAGCGGTAAGAGGCGAGGCCTGCAGAAAAACCGCAACAAGCGGTTCTACCTGAGGCGTTCAAAGGGAGGACGCAACAAGGGAAACAAAAACGGATAAGCAGGAGGGATAGCTTTGAAAACCTATTACGTTACCACCCCCATCTATTACGTGAACGACGTGCCCCACATAGGCCATGCGTACACCACTATCGCGGCCGACGTGATGGCCCGTTTCAAGCGTTGGACCAACCACGAGGTGTTCTTCTTGACCGGCACTGACGAGCATGGGCAGAAGGTGGAGAAGGCTGCAAAGGAGAAGGGTAAGACCCCCAAGGGGTTGGCTGACGAGATGGTCAAGCGTTTCCAAGAGCTATGGAGGCGCCTCGACATAACCAACGATCACTTCGTGCGCACCACAGACGACTACCACGCAAAGGTGGTCCAGGAGTTTTTTTCTCGGCTGCTTAAACAGGGCGACATCTACCTGGGGGAGTACGAGGGCTGGTACTGCACCCCTTGCGAGACCTACTGGCTTGAGGACGAGCTAAGAGAGGGTAACACTTGCCCCGACTGTGGGCGTCCCACAGAGAGGCTGAAAGAGCCCAGCTACTTCTTCAGGCTCTCGAAATACCAGGAGCCCCTTTTGAAGTTCTACAAAGAGAATCCCGAATTCGTGAGGCCCCAGAGCCGGATGAACGAGATAGTCTCATTTGTGGGTATGGGGCTGAACGACATCAGCATAAGTAGAACCAACTTTTCTTGGGGTATCCCCGTGCCTGGAGATCCTAAACACGTTATTTACGTCTGGTTCGATGCGTTGTTCAACTACGTTTCTGCCCTTGGGTACGGTTGGAACCAATCGAGATACGAGAAGTTCTGGCCTGCCGACGTGCACTTCATAGGCAAGGATATCCTGAGGTTCCATGCGGTCTTCTGGCCCGCCTTTCTCATGGCCGCAGGGGTGGAGCTGCCAAAGAGGGTGTTCGCCCACGGTTGGTGGACGGTGGAGGGCAGGAAGATGTCTAAGTCCCTGCGCAACGTGGTGGATCCCCACCTTTTGATCGACCTGTACGGGGCAGACGCCCTCAGGTACTTCCTGCTGCGCGAGGTGAGTTTTGGCTTCGACGGTGACTTCTCGCACAGGGCCATGGCCCACAGGGTGAACGGCGACCTGGCCAACGACCTGGGAAACCTGTTCTACCGGTCTCTCTCAATGGAGTTGAAGTACTTCAAGGGAGAGGTCCCCCAGCCAACCGGTGAAGAGGAAGAGCTATCCTCCCTTGCCTCCCAGGTTGTGAAGGACGTGGTGGAGCTCATGGAGGTGCAGGAGTTCAAGAAGAGCCTTGAGCGTATCTGGGACCTGGTGAAGGCTTTGAACAAGTACATCGATACCAAGGCCCCATGGGTGCTTGCCAAAGAGAAGAGGGAGGATGAGCTAAAGAACACCATCTACACCATGCTCGAGGGTTGCAGGGTGATAGCCCTGCTGATCTCGCCGTTCATGCCCAACAAGGCCCAGGAGATGTGGGAACAGCTCGGTTTTGATGAGCCTGTTCTCTCTTGCAGCGTCTCTGACACCGCCTGGGGAGGCCTGCCCGCGGGTCAGGGGGTTAAGAAGGGCGATCCCCTATTTCCCAGGATAGACGAGGAGAAGATGGTTGCCAAGGTCGAAAAGATGATTGCCAAGTCAGAAAAGGCAGAAGAGAAGGCCGAGAAGAAGGCGGCGAAGGCCCAAGATAAGTCAGCTAAGAAGGAAGAGCAGATAGATATATCCACATTCGCAAGGGTTAAGCTGGTGGTGGCGCAGATAGAAGAGGCCGAAAGGGTGCCCAAGTCTGACAAGCTACTGAAACTGAAGATAGACATAGGTGGTGAGAGGCGCACAATAGTGGCTGGTATCGGCAAGGGATACTCTCCAGATGAGCTCAGGGGCAGAAAGGTTATTGTTGTGGCCAACCTTAAACCTGCGCGACTCATGGGAATAGAATCCAAGGGTATGCTGATCGCCGCCGTAACAGGGGATGGTAAAGTGCACCTGCCGGTTGTGCCAGACGAGGTGCCCCCTGGGACCGAGGTACATTGAGCAGAAAAAGGGTGCCCATAGAGCCCCTGCCCAAGGGGATAACCATCTTCGACAGCCATTGCCACCTCCACTTTGGGGATCACTACTCTGAAGACCTGGACCAGGTGATAGAGCGGGCCCATAGCCACGGGGTCTCTAAGATGGTCACCATAGGCATAGACTGCGACGACAGCGCCAGGGCAGTGGAGCTGGCAGAGCGCAACAATAACGTCTTTGCCACCGTTGGTGTGCATCCCCACGACGTGGAGGGGATGAAAGAAAAGGACTATGCCTGCCTCGAAAGACTTGCCCGTAGCCCCAAGGTGGTTGCCATTGGCGAGATAGGCCTCGACTTTTACCGTAACCTGTCGCCCAGGGAGGAGCAAGAGAGGCACTTCGTGGGACAGTTAGAGCTTGCCCGTACCTTGGGGAGACCGGTGGTGATCCACTGCCGTGATGCACACCATAGCCTGAAGAGGCTCATGGAGGAGCACCATGCCGGAGATGTGGGAGGAATAGTGCACTGTTTCTCGGGCTCGCCAGATGATGCCCGGTTCTACCTCGACCAGGGGTTTTACATATCCATTGCCGGTCCTCTCACATATCCCAAGGCAGAGCTGTTGCGCAAAGTGGTCAAGGGGATTCCCATGGATAGGTTACTTGTGGAGACAGACGCGCCTTTTCTTGCTCCACAGCCGGTTAGGGGCAAGAGAAACGAACCTGCTTACGTGGTGTCCACCTTCGTTCACCTGTGTCGCTTGAAAGATACCTCACTTGCCGATGGGGCGAACCGCTTAAACGAGAACCTGCATGGGGCATTGGGGATTTGAACATCTTTAGGCTTGTATTTTTTGGCTTGGAGGTAAGGGCGGTTTGAGTGATAAACTGGGGGAGGGCGATATACTCCACCTTGAACGAGGGGCCAACTTCTTTGGGCAGGAGTCAAAGGGATACGCCCAACTCAGGGGGAACGGTGTTCTGGTGATCACAGGAAAAGAGCTCTACTTCGAGATGTGGATGCCTGAAAGGGAGCTTTCTGTGCCCCTATCTTCTATTCTGCGTATCGAAACCCCCAGGTTCTATCTTGGAAAGACAAAGGGATACCCCTTGTTGAAGGTGGTTTTTCGCAACTCCCGAGGTGAGGTTGACTCCATGGCCTGGATGGTGAGAGACCTGTCGAAGTGTAAGCGCATACTCGGCGAGGCAAGGAGCAGAGGTTTGTCCATGGCTGAGGCGCCTGTCTAATGGAGCGAGAGTAAAGGGTTTATCCCTCCATCCCTTTGGTTTTAACACCACCTTACTTGTTCTTTATCCCCACCTCTACTGACATACCCGGTAGAAGCCTTTTGCCCTTGTTATCTGTTACCGCTATCTTTATGGGTATTCTCTGAACCACCTTCGTGAACTCTCCCGCGGTGACGTCGCGGGGTATAAGGGCAAACTTGGCCGAAGATGCAGAGCCTATGCGTACCACTTTCCCCTTCAGTTTCACCCCGGGATAGGTGTCCACCCAGATGTCCACAGGTGCCCCTAACTTCACGTGGCGGGCCTTGGTCTCTTCGAGGTTGGCAATCACGTAGATGTCCCGGGTGTTGTAGAGGCTCAAGACGGGATAGCCAGGGGCCGCGTAGTCTCCCTGGTTCATGAACCGCTTGGCCACCACACCGGTGAGCGGGCTCTTCACCTTGGTGTGTTCAAGGTTCAGCTTGGCAGCCTCCACCTGGCGCCGGGCCCTCTTCACCCTGGCCATTGCCGCCTTCAGGGCCATCTTTGCCTCTGCAACGGTCTTTTCTGCAAGGGTGATGGTTCTTCTCTTCACAAGTGCCTCCTGGTAGGCGGCCTTGCTGGCCTGGTAGGTGCCCATGGCCACCTTCAGCCTTGTATTAACCTCTTCAAGCTTACGCTTTCCCACGGCCCTTTTCGCAAACATGGTCTTGAACCTCTTGTAGTCGTTCTGGGCATGCACAAGGGTGGCGTGGGCAGATTCCATGGCCGCCTTTGCCCTTGTTATCTCTTGAGGCACCTCTTCTCTCGCTATTTCGAGATGCTCCATGGCCTTGGCCAGGGTGGCATTCTGGGCCTTGGCTGACTCTATCGCCTCTTTAAGTGCCGCCTGGGCAACCCTTAGCCTCGCCCTGTAGTCCCTGTCGTCTAACTGGAAGAGAAGCTCACCCTTCTTCACCTTGTAGGACTCGTCCACCAGCATCCTGGCTATGTGCCCGGGCACCAGGGGAGAGATTTTCACCATGTCCGACTCCACGAAGGCATCGTCGGTGGACGAGTGGGTGAACCGGTAATGAAGCCAGAAGGCGCCCTTCACTGCCACCACGAGCACCACCATGGCGGCCACGTAAAGGGCTATCTTGCGGCGTTTCTGGTTATTATTGTTATTGGCCGTCTCTTGGCTCATCTTTCTATCCCTGCCCTGTTCTTTCTTATTGGCATGTGGGTCTCCCTATTCTTAAACCCGGCTGGGGGTCAATAGAGTCATGGTGTTCCCTGGCTCTCGTAGCGCCCTTTGAGCATGGGTACCACCATGAGTGAGAATATGCACGCTATCCCGAAGACGGCCATGCAGTCCTGAAAGGCGAAGATGTAGCTCTTCAGGGTCAGAACTCCCTGTATTAGGGCCTTGAGTTGGAGGGGCATCCATCCCTGTGGTTGGGATTGAAGGGCAAGATATGCCTTTAACTGGGCCGATGCAGGGTTAAGCATGGGGTTGGCATGGGTGAGGCTTCGCGACATACCCACGAAGTGCAACCATTTCCTTGCCTCCATGTGCGAGGTTGCAAAGGCGGTCCCCATGGCCCCTGCAATGAAGCGTATCACGTGGATCATAGAAGCCCCGGTGTCCACGTGCCTGGGCGACAGGCAGGCCAGGCTGATGTAGTTCAATGGCGTGAACACCGCCCCTACAAAGCCGATGTAGAAGGCGATAAGCAGTATCAGGTGGCCCTTGCTGGTGTAACCGTCGGCACTGCTCAAGAGGTGGAATCCCACTGCCATGCCCACCAGTGCCATGGCCATCAGCCTCTTGCCCCCGAACCTGTCGGTTAGCCTGCCCACCAAGATGCCCATGGCACCGTTCATGAGCGCCCCTGGTAGTATGAGCAGGCCGGTGAGGAAGGTTGGATACATCCTGAACTTCTCGAGGTAGATGGGTATGAGGTAGAATGACCCGTATATGGCCCCCCCAAAGACCAGGCGAATCAGCATGGTGATGGAGAAGTCTTTCACCTTGAATATGGTGAGGTCTATGAATGGGTGCTCCTGGCGCATCTCCCACCATACGAAGAGGGGAAAGGCCACCGCCGAGACCACGAAGAGGGTGAGTATGTAGTCAGAGGCCAGCCAGCCCTTCTCTTGTCCCTTGGATAGGGCGATTAGAAGGGTGGATATGAAGGTGGTGGAGAGCAGGAATCCCACCAGGTCTGGGGTAACTGCCTTGGCCTTGCCCTCGTTTGGCCGTAAGATAAGGTAACCTGCTAATCCCAGGGCGGCCCCTATGGGCAGGTTGATGTAGAAGGCCCACCTCCAGCTGAAGTGCTGGGTCATGTAGCCTCCTAATGATGGTCCCAGGGCGGGGCCCATTGTGGCCCCAAGGCCGATCAGCCCCATGGCCAGGCCCCTCTTCTCTGGCGGGAAGGCGGTGAAGACAACAGAGGTGACCGTGGGTATCACCAGGCCCTCTCCCACTCCTTGTAGCACCCTCCCCAGTATCATCATCTCCATGTTCATGGCCTGGCCGCACAGGGCGCTCATGGTGGTGAACAGGGTTATCCCCAGCAGAAACAGGTCCTTGTATCCCAGACGCTCCGATAGCCTCTTGAACATGGGCATGGATACCGCCGCCGCCACCATGTAGGCGATCACCACCCACTGTATGTCGTAGAAGTCGGCGTTGAGGGCGGCCATCATGTGGGGAATGATCACGTCCACCACCGTGGTGTCCAGAATCACCATGAGCAGCGAGGGCACCGCCACTATGGCCACCTTCCAATGGTAGGCTATCTTCTGGTGTTCTGTCGAACTCATGGTGGGTTCAGGCTTCTTTGGGCCTGGTTAGCTCCTGGACAAAGTTCAGGGCGCCACCCCGGCGCTTTAGGCAGTACCTCTTCTTTTCAAGCACCCACCCGCTCTCCCTTCGCCCTCCAAAGGGTTCTCTCACCTTCAGGTAGGTGAAGTCGGGATCCCAGTAGATTCTGCCGTAGGTTGCCTCGAGCCTGCCCTTGCCCCCCAGGGGCGGTTTTCCGAAGGCGTAGGCGATCAGTGGAAACCTCGTGCTCGCCGCATCCATCACTATGGCGTCGTCTATTCCCACCACCTTTATGGCAACGAAGGGGCCGAACACCTCCGTGTCTGGTATGCTTTTGGCGATCACTATTGTTGGCTCTATCCACTCACCCTTGGGTGGTCCACCAGTCACAACTGGTCCCAGTATCCGGTTCAATGCCCTTTCGAAGAGCTCCCTGGTTCTCTTCACCTTGATGGGCTCGTAATCGGTATCGGGATCCATAGGGTCGCCCACCTTTATATTCTCGGTCTCTTCAAGGAAAAGCTCTGCAAAGGTCCTGGCAAAACCCTTGTTCACCAACACCCTCTTGATGGTGGTGCAGTACTGGCCGCCGTTAAGGAACGCACGCTTCGCCGCGAACTTAGCCGCCTTTTCCACGTCGGCACCTGAGAATAGCAATAGGGGAGGCATACCCCCGGGCCCCGCGTATATCACCTTGTCGAACAGGTCTGCGGCGCTTTCGTAAACCCTGCCCACCATGCCAGAGCCCGAGATGAAGAAGACGCGCACCTCTGGATCCTCGACGCACTTCAGGCCGAACTCCCTGTTGTCCATGTCGGTGATAACCTCTACCCAATCTCCGTAGGGCTGACAGAGCTCTGCCATTAACCTGTTGGTCAAGGGGGTTTGCGAAGAGAAACCCACCCTTACCCTGTTGCCTCCCAGTATGGCTGCCCCTGCCCACCGTGCGAACATCACCGTAGGGGCGTCGTAGGGAAGTACCATGCCCACGATACCGTATGGTTGCCTGTCTTGCAGGTGAGGCAGATCCTCTTCCATTGTTTTCAGGTGTTCAACAGTCAGGTCTATCTCGGCGTTGGTAACCTTCATGGCCTGTCCCAGGTCTTCGGCAAGGGCCTTCACAAAGGCATCTCTTTTCTCTTCTATCTTCCTTCCCAGGTCTGCAAGCAGCTCTAAGCGCTCTTCTACCTTCACGGTACCTTCTCTCCTCTCTCGGCAGCCTCTTATGTGTGATTTAACTACCTGTTTGCAGAAAGGATAGCAATGGAGGTGGTTATGTTGGGGGGAGTTTGCCGACTCTTCCATTCTGGTGTAGAGGGTGGGTGACGGGAAGGATGGCCAAGGGCCCTTTCATCCCAGAGAGATGCAGGGGGTGTTGGATGGGTGTCGACATCTATGCCATGATCGAGGAGACCCACAGGCGTGGGGGTACCGATCTTCACCTGATTCCCGGCGAGATACCGCGAATGAGAATCGGGGGCAAGCTGGTGCCCTGTGAGGGGTTCGGGGTGGTTAGCTCCCAGGCCGCTAAGGAGCTCTGCGAGGGACTGGTGCCCAGAGAGAGGGTGGAGAGTTACCTTCGGGAGAAGACCGTAGATTTCTCCTTCTCGGTAACCGACAAGATACGGGTGAGGGCCAACGTGTTTCACCAGAGAAAGGGGGTGGAAGGGGCCTTCAGGGTGCTTCCCAAAGACCCTATCCCCCTTGAGAAGCTGGGGCTTCCCACTGATACCGTGAAGAGGCTTCTCTCGAGACCCAGGGGGCTAATACTGGTAACTGGTCCCACTGGAAGCGGTAAGACCACCACCCTTGCGGGGATGGTGGACTGGCTTAACCGTACCTATCCAAAACACATTCTCACCATTGAAGACCCAATCGAGTACATCATCGAGTCTCGAAAGGGCATAGTGACCCAAAGGGAGGTTGGCACACATGTTCCCAACTTTCAGGATGCACTAAAGTACATACTGAGGCAGGATCCAGACGTTGCCCTGGTGGGTGAGATGAGGGACGTGGAGAGCATATTGACCACCCTCACCATAGCGGAGACTGGCCATCTCACCCTGGCCACCCTGCACACCAACCTGGCGGTTGAGACCATCAACCGGGTGATTGGGGTATTCCCGGCACACCAGCAGCAGCAGGTGAGGTACATGCTCTCCTTCGTACTTTTAGGGGTGATCTCTCAGATGCTCGTGCCCACTCCAAAGGGTCTCGTGCTGGCCTCTGAGGTATTGGTTGCCACCTCGGGGGTGAAGAACCTGATCCGCGAGGGCAAGGTGCACCAGATACAGAGCCTGCTCGAGACAGAGAGCCGGTTTGGGTCACAGAGCATGAAGAGGTCGTTTCAAGACTTGATGGCCAAGGGCCTGGTTACGCAAGACCTGGTCATAAACTTTTTCGGTGAAGAGGTTCCCATGCCCTTCTCCAAGGAGAAGGAGGGTGGTAAAAGCACAACGTCTGCAAGTGAAGACTTTCTGTTGGGACATAGTGGGAGGAGGAACTGATGATCTGGAACGAAGAGTACGAGACCATGCCCAGGGAGGCGCTGGAGGCCCTTCAACTGAAGCGGCTGAGAAACATGGTGGAGAGGATATACTCCACGGTGCCTTTCTACCGGCGAAAGTTAGACGAGGCAGGGGTGAGCCCTGACTCCATCAAGTCCCTGGAGGACCTGCAGAGGCTTCCCTTCACCACCAAAGAGGACTTGAGGGAGAACTATCCCTTTGGCATGTTTGCCGTGCCCCTGCACCAGGTGGTGAGAATACACGCCTCTTCCGGCACAACCGGCAAGCCAACCGTTGTGGGTTACACCAGGAGAGACGTGGACACCTGGTCTGAGCTGATGGCCCGAACCCTCATGGCTGCAGGGATAGGCAAAGACGACATTATCCAGAATGCCTACGGTTATGGTCTCTTCACCGGTGGCCTTGGGGTGCACTACGGTGCCGAGCGGATAGGTGCCACGGTGATCCCCATCTCGGGGGGACAGACCAAGAGGCAGTTGATGATCATGCGTGACTTTCAGTCCACCGCCATCACCTGCACCCCATCTTACGCCCTTCACCTGGCAGAGGTGGCCGAGGATATGGGCATGAACCCCAAGGGTACCAAGTTGAAGGTTGGGGTGCTGGGGGCAGAACCGTGGTCCGAGGAGATGAGGAAGGAGATAGAGGGCCGTTGGAACATTAACGCCATAGACATTTACGGGCTTAGCGAGATAATCGGCCCCGGTGTCTCAATCGAGTGCGAGGAGGAGAAGCACGGTCTGCACATCTTCGAGGACCATTTCATACCCGAGATAATCGATCCCGATACCGGAGAGGTGCTTCCCTATGGTGAGTACGGAGAGCTGGTTATCACCACCATCACCAAAGAGGCCTTCCCCGTGCTGCGCTACCGCACCAGGGATATAACCAGGCTAATCCCCGAACCCTGCCGCTGTGGCCGCACCATGGTGCGCATGGACAGGGTGAGGGGCAGGACCGATGACATGCTCATCATCAGGGGGGTTAACATCTTCCCCTCACAGATAGAGGAGGCCATAATCTCCACAGAGGGTCTCGAACCCCACTACATGATAATAGTGGACCGGGAGGACAACCTGGATGTGATGGAGGTCCAGGTTGAGGTTAGCGAAGACCTATTCCACAGGCTGGGAGACACGGTTAGCGGTTTGCAGAGGCTGTCCCGTAAGCTCGAAAAGGACATCAAGGAGATGTTCGGCATCTCCGTGAGGGTGAAGATGGTGGAGCCCAGGAGCCTCCAGAGGTTCGAGGGCAAGGCCAAGAGGGTGATAGACAACAGAAAGATATTCAACAACAAGTGACGAGGAGATACCATGGGAAACGACGGTTACAAGGTTGAGCAGATATCTGTCTTCTTGGAGAACAAGGCGGGAAGACTGGCCGAGGTGGCCAAGGTTCTGGGCAAGGCTGGAATAAACATCAGGGCCCTTTCGCTGGCAGACACCACAGACTTTGGAATCCTCAGGCTGATACTGAACGACAGGGAGTCGGCCAAGAAGGTGTTGAAAGAGGCTGGATTCACCGTTGGCATCACAGAGGTGATAGCGGTGGAGGTGGACGACAAACCAGGGGGGCTGGCCAACATACTGACCCTTCTCTCTGAGAAAGGCGTGAACGTGGAGTACATGTACGCCTTCGTGGAGAGAAGCGGCGGCAACGCCGTGCTCATATTCAAGTTCGAGCATCTGGACGAGGCCATAGAGCTGCTATCGTCAAACGGCATCACCGTTCTGCCCGGTGAGCGTGTTTACAACCTGTAGGGGTTGAGCCAGCTTGGGGCGGTGCCCTTGCTCCGCCCCTTTTCTAAAGCGCGGTCCGGGTGGGCTCCTGTGAGTCCTGGCGGGCATGAGGGAGTACTATGATGACCTTACCCCATATTCCCGAAAAGGTTGTGGGTCCACTGATGGCCTACGGTGTTCCCGTGGTCATTGTGGTGGGTTCTTACCTCTTCGGGGTGCTCTTCAAGCGCTATGTCTTCAATAGGCTCGAGGTTCTGGTTCAGAAAACGAGCTGGGAAGGCGACGACATGATCATAGACATGGCCGGGGGGATGGTAGTGCCCTGGTTCTTCCTGTCTGGCTGCCTCTTTGCCCTGCCCTTGTTCCCAATGCCCCACCAGCTCTCGGTGCTTCTCATCAAGGTGGTGAAGGTGCTGGTGATAGTCTCCTTCTCCTGGATAGCCGCCAGCGTGGGGGCGGGTTTCATGCAGATGTACTCAAGCAGGTTCAGGGTTCCATCTTCGTCCATATTCATAAACATCACCAAGGTGGTCATACTGGTGATGGGGATACTGATCGCCCTGCAGAGCGTAGGGATTTCAATCACCCCCATGCTCACCGCCTTGGGGGTGAGCGGCCTGGCGGTGGCACTGGCCCTGCAAGACACCCTATCGAACCTCTTTGCAGGGATACACCTTCTCATGTCGGGGCAGGTGAGGGTGGGAGACTACGTCTCCCTCTCCTCGGGAGAAGAGGGGTATGTGGCTGACATAACGTGGCGTAACACCACCCTGCGCCAGATGGGCAACAACCTGGTTGTGGTGCCTAACTCCAAGCTCTCCTCTGCCATCATAGTGAACTACACCCTTCCCGATCCACTGCTCTCTGTGGTGGTACAGGTGGGCGTGGCCTACCACAGCGATCTGGACAAGGTGGAAAAGGTGACAATAGAGGTGGCGAGGGATGTGATGCTGAAGTACGGGTTAGACGTTGAGGCCTATCCCCCCTTCATTCGCTACCACACCTTTGGGGATAGCAGCATAAACTTCAGCGTTATCATGAAGAGCAAGGAGTTTGGCGACAAGTTTGCTCTAAGGCACGACTTCATCAAGGCACTCCACTCCCGCTACCTTAAAGAGGGTATAGAGATACCGTTTCCCATCAGGACCGTCTATCTCAACCAGGCCTGTGAGGGGGCATGATGCCCTCTGTGTTAGAGGAGTACCTTGAACACCTATTGGTGGAGAAGGGGCTCTCTCCCAACTCGGTTGAGGCCTACCAGGGAGACATAGAGAGCTTTTTGGGGTTCTTGAAAGAGGTAGGGGCATCGTTGGACACGGCCACCCCTGCTGCTGTGTCTGGATACCTGGTCTTTCTTTCGTCTTCAGGGCTGTCTCCTGCCACGATTCAAAGGCGCTTCTCTGCCGTCAGGGGCCTATACCGGTTCATGGTGCTCGAGGGGATAATCGAGGATGACCCCACCCTGGTGGTGGATTCCCCAAAGAGGTGGCAACGCCTGCCCAGCGTGCTCAGCATAGAAGAGGTGAACGCTCTTCTTGATGCCCCTGACACCTCAACCCCATTGGGGGCCCGTGACAAGGCCATGCTCGAGATGCTCTATGCCACGGGTATCAGGGTGTCAGAGCTGGTGGGGTTAAAGGACGAGAAACTCGAAGTGAACAAAGGGGTGATCAGGCTCGGGGGAAAGGGGGGCAGGGAGAGGGAGGTTCCAGTAGGCATGGCAGCCTGGTCTGCCTTGAAAAACTACCTTCCCCACAGAACTGCCATGGTGAAGAACGACGATCCCCACCTCTTCCTGAACCGAAGGGGCAGGGGGCTCACCCGCCAGAGATTCTGGCAGATAGTGAAGGAGTACGCCTTGAAGGTGGGCATAACTAAGCCCATCTCTCCCCACACGCTAAGACACTCCTTTGCAACCCACCTCTTAGAGAGGGGACTCGACCTTAGGCTGTTGCAGGAGATGCTGGGCCATGCAAGCCTCTCCACCACCGAGATATACACCCATGTTGCAAGTGGGCACCTCGAAGAGACCTACAAGAAGAGCCACCCAAGGGCTTGAGCATCGCCCTTGACAGTGGTGCACCTTGGAGTTAGCTTCATTTAACAGGCAAGGAAGAAGAGAGGAGAGCCACAATAATGAGACTCTGGTGTCCCTGGGGTGAAGGAAGAGGGGGTGGAGAGACCAGCAGCCTGAAAGAGGGTGCTGGTCGGTGCAAAAGGTTGAGAATGAGACGCAGGGGAGGAGCAGGTGTCAGGCCCTTGAGCACCCTGTGCGTGGGAGAGGCCGGGGTGATAACCAGGGTCGAGGGAGAGGTACCCTTGAAGAGGCGTATCCTGGAGATGGGGGCGGTGCCTGGAACCGAGGTTGTTGTGGAGAGGGTGGCCCCCTTAGGTGATCCCATAGACGTGAAACTGAAGGGCTACCACCTCTCTCTGCGCAGGGAGGAGGCCGAGAAGATTCTCGTGGAGTGAGCCATGAAGGAGAACTGCGGTTCCGAGATAGTGATTGCCCTTGCAGGCAACCCCAATGCGGGAAAGACGGTGATCTTCAACGCCCTGACCGGCGAGCACCAGCACGTGGGAAACTGGCCAGGGGTGACGGTGGAGAAGAAGGAGGGGCGCTGCCGAATCGGCAACCAGGTGGTAAGGGTGGTGGATCTACCTGGCATCTACAGCCTTAGCGCATCTTCTTTGGACGAGAGGATAGCAAGGGATTTCCTGGTAAAAGAACGGCCCTCTTTTGTGGTCGTGGTGTTAGATGCATCTAATTTAGAGCGCAACCTCTACCTGGCGGTTCAGCTCATGGAGATGGAGTTCCCCTTGATACTCGACCTGAACATGTTGGATCTGGCCCGGGCCGGGGGGTTAGAGATAGACGAGAAGACGCTCTCCAAGGTGATAGGGGTGCCCGTTGTGGGTACGGTGGGCAAGACCGGCGAGGGAATAGAGCAGTTGAAGGCGGCCATGGGCACCATGATCGCCTACCCCAGGCCCCCGAGTTATCCAAGGTTCTACGGCGAGAAGATAGAGAGGGGAATCGAAGAGCTCGCACATTTCCTGGAAGAGAAGGGAATACCCTGCCTGGGCCCATATCCCAACCGCTGGAGCGCAATAAAGATACTTGAGAAGGACGAAGAGATACTGGCCCTTCTGCACCGATGCGACGTAGAGAGAGAGGTGCTGAAAAAGGCCCACCAGGTTGCCAGGCGCATAGAGGAAGAGACCGGCTACGATGCCGAGACTGCCCTGATAGCCCGCAGGTACGCCTGGATTCACGGCTTGATGAAGGAGTGCTGCAGGCGCAAGGCCTCCCTTGAAGACAGGATAACCATCTCACACAGCATAGACATGATCACCACCCACAGACTGTGGGGTCTTCCCATATTCCTGGCCATCATGTGGCTCACCTTCAGGCTCACCTTTGACGTGGGGGGACTCTTCTCGGGCTGGCTGGATATTCTATTCACGAGGCTGGGAGAGCTGGCGGCCATGGGGGTTGTGCAGCTTCACGGCCCCCACTGGTTGGGCTCACTGCTGCAGGACGGCATAATAGGTGGGGTGGGCTCGGTTCTGGTCTTTCTGCCCAACATCGCATTCCTCTTTCTGGCCATCGGGTTGATGGAGGAGACCGGCTACATGGCTCGGGGGGCCTTCGTGATGGACAGGTTCATGCACGCCATGGGCCTTCACGGAAAATCGTTCATTCCCTTG
>CAZQJB010000001.1:0-24161 GCA_964593115.1 uncultured Aquificales bacterium | reverse complement strand
GGAGAGAGGGGAGATATTGCCTCTACCAGCTGCTCCTTTGACAGGGTTTTCTCCATTGGTTCCGGGGTCTTAAGCACCGTGGGCGGCACTTGTAACCCTGCCCTGGACAAGAGCTGGCCGCTCTCCTTAAGCATGCCCTTGTTCTCCTGCTCCAGCTCCCAGACAAGCTCTTCCACGAAGCGGCTTCGCACCTTTTTCCCCTCTATGCCGCCCTCGCCGCCGCTGGTGGTCTTGAACTGCCAGAATACGTTCACCTTGGCTGCGCTCTCCATGAGTCTCCTGAAGTGGTGTCTCGTTATTGCCTCCTCTTGGTGCCTCGGGGGGAGCCCCACCTCCCTTCTCGCCTGGTGGGGCACCAGGGGATTCACCTCTTCAACCTGGGGCAGTACCCCCTCGTTGGCGTCGAGCAAGAACACCTCGTCGAAGTTCAATGCCCTGGTCTCCAGCAGGCCCATCACCTGAAGACCTTCCAATGGTTCCCCCTCCAAAGGCAGGCTAAGCGAAGAGAGTACCTGCAGAAACAGGGCAAACAGCTCTCGCCTCTCCATCTTCTCGTTGCAGAAGAGCGAGTGTAGCAAGGGCCTCACCCCGTGAGAGACCATGGCAGAGGCCACCTCTTTCTCCACGGCTCCAAGGCGCAACTCTTCCATTGAGAGCAGTTCCTGTACGGCGAGAGCGAGCTCCCCTGGGGTGGTGGCCCGCTCCACCGGAAGTATCACCTTATTAAACACCCACTCAAGCCTTCTGGTAGTCTCCTCGTCCAGACTCTTTTTTAGTTCATCCAAGGTGACGAAGGGTGAAGCATGGCTCTTCAGCACCCTCTCCACATCGTAGATGGAAGAGATGAAGGGACTTCTGAGCAGCTCAAGCAGTTCCCTGGTCCGGTAGCCCAGACCCTCTCTCTTGGTGGTGACCACCTCTGCCAGGTCCTTCAGCAGAGCAAAGAGGGTAGAGTTCTTCACCTGGTACC
Organism: uncultured Aquificales bacterium; assembly: GCA_964593115.1. Taxonomy (GTDB): domain Bacteria; phylum Thermosulfidibacterota; class Thermosulfidibacteria; order Thermosulfidibacterales; family JALWSI01; genus JALWSI01. The sequence continues at coordinate 23,191 of CAZQJB010000001.1, read as the reverse complement.
CCATGGTCACGTTCACCTTCTCTGTGGGCAGGTGGTAGAGCAGAGGCAGAAGGGGATCAGCGGTGGGCAGAACTATCACCTGCTTGTGGGGGTATTTTGGAGCTTTGGCAGGCAACCGTTCACTCAGTTCCCTTAACTGCGAGTGCAGGTCGTATGCCTCGCACAAGCGGATCTCTGGCCCATTTTCATCCTGTGGGCCTATCTCCTCCACCTCTGTCACCCCCCACCTCTCTTTCCACTCCCGGTGAAACTCCGCCAGGTTGGCGGGGTTTGAGTGCCAGTAGATGGTTGTTTCTGCCTGGTCAAAGAGTTTCTTGAACAGCCTCTCTTCGGCCCTGGTAAGGGCGTAGAAGCCTACTAACAGCAGGGGCCCCTTGAGCTGCGGGACCGTTTCCCCTTCTGCCATCTCCCTCAGGATGATGGGCGGGGTGGTCATTCCATTTTCGTCAAGCAGTTCTCTGAACCTGCCGTGGATCTTGCCCACTCTCTTGAGCAGGCCAGCGGCCCGCTCATCCAGGCTTTTCGGGGCGTTCACCATGTCCCTGGGATCGCATAGCTCTGACTCGAACTCTTTGAACAGGCGCGCCAGTCTCAGGGCCCAGGTAAAGAACTCTCCCCAGGTTGGTGCCTTAACACCATCTTCTGAAAAGACCGACTCCGTGGCCTTCCAAGCAAGCCAGGCCTGGTCCATCTCGCCTATGGGTTCTTTCGGATCTGCCTGTGAGGAGACGGCCGTCTCCACCACCCAGTCCTCGAAGGAGCGCAGCATAGGCAAAAGCAAGGGTTTGCTTATTCGCTTGCTCAGGTGGTATTCTAAGAAGGCTATGGGCCTGCGATGGGGAAAGATCACCGTGGCGCGGTGCATCTCCTTCATCTCGAGCAGCCGCTCTGCCACCACCTCCATCAGGTTCACCCTGGGGTACACGGCAACTATGCGGCCCATCTTCACACCTTCTCCAGCAAAGGCTCGGGGGTGAGAAAGAGAAGGTATCCCTCTGCCTCCTTCACCCCAAAGGCCTCTTTCACCACCTCGAGGTATAGGTTCACCTGGTTACGGTATGCGTTTAGTGTATCTTCGCTTTCGGGCTTTTTGCTTTTGTAGTCCACCACCACCGCCTGATTCTCCTTCACCACCACGAGGTCGGGTATCGCCACCCTCTCGTTCCCGGTTTCAGGGGGCAGAAGTATGGGCTGTTCCCGAAACACCCTTGCCCCTTCCGGTACCAACATCTCGCCGTGTTCTATGAACATGGACTCCAGTATTGCTGCCAGTTCCCCTGTATCCCACGCCCTGGGGCTCTCCCCTTCGAGAATGATCGCCCGCCTCACCAGTTTCTCCCAATCTTCGCAGCCGGTTGTTTCCAGAAGAGACAGGGCCCTGTGCAATATGTCTCCCCGCTTCATGGCCTCAACCCTATCTGGCGAGGGCGTGGAGCCCCTTATCTTCAGCTTAAACTTTGGACCTGACATGGCATCTCTTTCCTTTTGAATAGCTCGTTCACCCACTCTGCCACCCCGTGGCCCCTGGGGGTCAAGAAGAGGTATAGGGCCTCCTCGGCCCTGGTGATGGCCACGTAGAAGAGGTTTAGAAGCTCTTGGGCCTGCTGCGCCAACAGCCTGGCCTTCAGCTCTTGTAGTTTGGGTGGGAGTGCTTCGTAACTGCCCAGCACGGCAAGCCTTTCTTCGTGAACCTCCACCATGCCTTGGTGGTGAAGTTTCCAGTCGGTGAAGGGCACGAAGACCACGGGAAACTCAAGCCCCTTTGCCTTGTGGATGGTGAGCACCCTGACAGCCGGGATGTTCTCGGGCATTCCAACCTGCTCCTGGGCGCCACCCTCGTCCCAGAACGAGAGGAACCGCCCCAGGCTCGGACCCTCCCTGGCCTGGAAGTTATGGATCACCTCCAGCAACTGCTCCACGAAGGGGCGGTGTTGTGCCAGGTCTTCTTTTAGACGCCTGTCCAACTTGAGTAACTCCATGGCCTCCTGTACCGCCTCGTAGGGTGAGCCCCTGTTCGCAAGCAGGCCTAAGCCCTTTCTCAGGCCTTCAAGCTCTCCTCTCCATACCCCCTTCTCCCAGTCGGCCCCTTGGGAGGCCAGCTTATCTTCTGTTACGCTATTGCAGATGCCCGATGCCAAGAACCCGTACCTGGCCGCCTTGTCCTTAGGGTCGTACAGGTAACGAAGCAGTGACACCAGGCCCTTAACCACCTGGGAGACCTGTAACTGAAGGGCCTCGTCGGTAACCGTGGGTATTCCCTCTTGCAAGAGCCATCCCGAGACCAGCCTGGCGTGATCCGTGCTCCTTACCAGAACGGCCACCTGGGTCTTGTCTTCTATGCCCTTTCTTGCCTCCCACTCTTTCTTTATGCGTTCCATGAAGGCGGGCCTCAGGTTCTGCCTTGTCTCCTCCTGGTTATTTCCATCTACCAGGTAGAACTCTATGGTTGCGGGGCCAGAGAAATCCCTTTTGGGCTCCTGTTTGTGGTCAGAGAATGCCTGTGAGATTGAGGACGCCGCCTCCTCCACCACAGAGGGAGGAGCATTATCCCCCAGAATCTTCTCTTGCAGTAGCGTCTTCACCTTATCCTTGTCTGCCAGTTGCTGGCAGAACCAGTTGAAGAACCCCACCAACTCGGAGTGTGAGCGAAAGTTGCCTTGCAGCACCTCTTCCTTAATGCACCCTCCGGTGGGCAGGGGAGAACGGTGGCCAACCACCTCGTCAAACAGGCACCAGTCTCCACCGCGCCACCGGTAGATGGCCTGCTTCACGTCTCCCACAATCAGCAGGCTTCCCCCCTGGGCCAGGGCCTCTTGCAGTATGGGCAGCATGGCATTCCACTGGTCCCTCGAGGTGTCCTGGAACTCGTCGAAGAGAAAGTGGGCGAACCGGCATCCGAAGATGGAACCGATGAAGGGCACCGTGTTCTCCCTCTCCATCTCCTCTCCTATCACCCGGGTCCATTCCCCTCCCAGCACAAGCCTCTCCTCTCTGCATAGCCTTTCCACCTGCTCGCTCAAGGCCCTTAGCAGGGGGATGTAGCCCTGGGCCTTCCAGTATGGCAGTAGTTCACTGTACCTGTCTATGCTCCCACGAAGCCGGTTTCTGGCCGCATCAAGGGTATCCATATCTTCTTTGGCAATAGAGCCCAGGGCCTTCTTCTTGAAGATAGCGTCTAAACCCTTATCCTCTTTAAGGATCGCCTTGGACTTGAGGTCGCATATCTTCTCCACATCAAGGTCCTTTTTGCTCCCGTCTCTCTCGTAGATGGGTCTTAGCAGGTTTTGCTTTATCTGCCCTTTCAGGGGATCTATTGCCGAGACCAGGTCCTTGAATCCTTCCTCCACCGCCTTCCTGGCCTCTTCCACCTCTGCCCCGTCTATCCCCTTCTGCTCCAGGGTTATTTTGCCAAGCACCTTCTGGAGTAGCTCAACAGCCTTCCTTCTCAAATTGCGCTCGGGGTAGAACCCCGGGCTATTCTCTATTCTCAGGTAGGTGTTCAGGGCCTCGTTTATGCACCCTTGGTGTTCACCTCCGGGAGCTGACACCAGCAGCTCGAAGGCCTGGTTGATCACCTGGTCGTGGTCGAACCGCACCTCGGCCTCCGGGTCCATGCCCCGCTCGAAAGATAACCCCTTGAGCATGGCGTAAAGAAGACTGTCTATGGTCCGAACCTGGAAGTCCGAGTAGTTGCCCACTATTGTGTCCACCCACCCCTTGGCCTCCTGGGGCGAGAGGCCAGTCAGCTCTTGCAGCTCTTTTCCACGTTCGGTCTTGAAGGCGATCTCTTTCAGAAACAGAAGTATTCTCTCCTTCATCTCGGCGGCGGCCTTGTTTGTGAAGGTTATGGCCACTATGCTTCGCAGCCTGCTGCCAGACGGTTCTCCAAGACCTTTCAGCAGGGATATGTACCTGAGCGCGAGCTGGTATGTCTTACCTGCCCCCGCCGACGCCTTTACCCGGATCAACTCTGGTCTCTGCACCATGATTGCCCCCATGCTCTGCACCCTCTACTGCAAGCTTTCCAACCAATACCATGGACCAAAAGCCCCTGGTTTTCAACCGGCTTACGACAAGGGCATGTCGCCTGAATTGCAAACCACCTGGCCCCCTTGCTCTAGATAGACGTTTCACCCCGTCATCATCACTATCTCTTCCATTAACTTGAACGGCACTCCCGGTTTCTGCAGATACAGGTTCTGCCCGGTTTGATAGGTTCCTGCCATCCATTTCACCCTGAAGATGGGATCTCCAGCAGTCTATCTCTGTATTTTTCTTGGCGTTTCTCGTGGAGCCCAAAAATATCTTACAATTAAATAATAACATATCTTGACAAATTCTGGTTCAGGAATATCTTGTGGATTGAAACAAGACCAGGACGCAAAGGAGGAGCGTGCACATGGGTGAGAAGGTTATTGGAATAGATCTTGGTACCACCAACTCAGTGGTGGCCATAATGGAGGGTGGTCAGCCCCAGGTCATCCCCAACCAGGAGGGCAACAGGACGACCCCCTCGGTGGTGGCCTTCACCAAGGACGGGGAGGTTCTGGTTGGCCAGGTTGCCAAGCGCCAGGCGGTGACGAATGCCGAGAACACGGTGTTCTCCATCAAGCGCTTCATGGGCCGTCGCTATGAAGAGGTTACCGACGAGATCAGCATGGTGCCCTACAAGGTGGTCAAGGGCAGCAAGGGCGAGGCCAGGGTGAAGATCGGGGACAAAGAGTATGCCCCACAAGAGATCTCTGCCATGGTGCTCCGCAAGCTGAAAGAGGCGGCAGAGGCATACCTTGGAGAGAAGGTTAGCAAGGCGGTGATCACCGTTCCCGCCTACTTCAACGACGCCCAGCGAAAGGCCACCAAGGAGGCTGGAACCATAGCCGGGCTCGAGGTGCTGCGCCTGGTGAACGAGCCCACGGCGTCTGCCCTTGCCTACGGCATGGACAAGAAGAAGGGCGGTAAAATAGCCGTGTACGACTTTGGTGGCGGCACCTTCGACATATCCATCCTCGAGATGGGAGACGGCGTCTTCGAGGTGAAGTCTGTGAACGGAGACACCCACTTAGGTGGAGACAACATCGACCAGGTGGTGATGGACTGGATCGTGGAAGAGTTCAAGAAAGAGAACGGAATAGACCTCTCCAAGGACCCCATGGCCGCCCAGAGGCTCAAAGAGGCCGCCGAAAAGGCCAAGTGCGAGCTCTCGTCGGTGATGGAGACAGAGATAAACCTGCCCTTCATAACTGCCGACGCATCTGGACCAAAGCACCTGCTGCTTAAACTCACCAGGGCCAGGTTTGAGCAGCTCATCGCCGACATCGTTGAGCGTACGGTTTCGCCCTGTCTGAAGGCCATGGAGGATGCGGGCCTCACCCCTGCGGACATCGACGACGTGATCCTGGTGGGAGGCTCTACCCGTATCCCCCTGGTTCAGATGAAAGTGAAAGAGATATTCGGCAAAGAGCCCCGCAAAGACATCAACCCTGACGAGGCCGTGGCCCTTGGAGCCGCTGTGCAGGCGGGGGTGCTAACGGGAGAGGTGAAGGACATACTGCTGCTCGACGTTACCCCCCTCTCTCTGGGCATAGAGACCCTTGGCGGAGTGTGCACGGTGCTGATCCCCCGAAACACCACCATACCCACGAAGAAGTCCGAGATCTTCACCACCGCCGCCGACAACCAGCCCAGCGTCGAGATACACGTTCTGCAGGGCGAGAGACCCCTGGCAAAGGACAACAGGACACTTGCCAGGTTCCATCTGGACGGGATTCCCCCTGCACCAAGAGGCGTGCCCAAGATAGAGGTCACCTTCGACATAGACGCCGACGGCATACTCCACGTCTCGGCAAAAGACATGGCCACGGGCAAGGAGCAGAAGATAACCGTCACCGCCTCCAGCGGCCTTAGCGAGGACGACATCAAGAAGATGGTGGAAGAGGCCGAGGCCCACGCAGAGGAGGACAAGAGGCGCAAGGAGGAGATAGAGCTTAAGAACCAGCTCGACGGGTTCTGCTACAGCGTGGAGAAGACCTACAACGAAAACAAGGATAAACTGCCTGATGCCGAGAGACAGAGGGTGGAGTCTGCCCTTGAGGATGCTAAGAAGGCGGTGGAGGACGGCAGCATAGAGCGCATGCGCACCGCAATGGACAACCTAACCGCTGCATCCCACGCCATGTCCCAGGTGCTCTACCAGCAGCAAGCGGCAGGGGGAGACGCCTCTACCGGCGAATCGGCAGGGGCCTCGGAGAGCGGTGATGGCAACGTGGAAGAAGGAGAGGTGGTGGACGCAGAGTACGAAGAGAAGTCTTAAACTGACCGTGCCGGTCGTGTTCTGTACGCTCCTCGCCCAGGTTTTGCCCGAGGGGGCCGCTAAGGTCCCCTCGGTACCTAAAGCCGCCTGGGCAGGGGTAGAAAAAAGGGCTTGAGGAGGAGAGACTGGTAAAGATGGCTGCCAAGGACTACTACGAGATTCTGGGAGTCAGCAAGAACGCCACCCAGGACGAAATAAAAAGGGCCTACCGCAAGTTGGCCAGAAAGTGGCATCCCGACGTGAACCCCGGTAACCAGCAGGCGGCCGAGAAGTTCAAAGAGATCTCCGAGGCCTACCAGGTACTCGGTGATCCCAAGAAGAGGGAAGAGTACGATGCCATGGGCCGCGTTGGTGGGATGGGTGGTTTCCCCGGTGGAGACGCCGGAGGGTTCACCTACACCACAGGGGGGTTTGGAGACGGCTCAACCTTCGACTTCGACCTGGGGGGTCTCTTCTCCGACCTGTTCGAGAACATGCGGGCCGGAAAAAGGGGCGGCCGCCGCCCAGGGCGTCCCAGCTTCCAGAAGGGCAGAGACATCGAGTACGTAATGGAGATCTCTTTCGAGGACGCCTTCAGGGGCCTCACCCCCACCATCACCGTGAACCGGGGCGGTAAACTCGAAAAAATAAAGGTTAAGATCCCTCCCGGGGTGAAAAACGGCACCAAGATACGCATAGCCGGCAAGGGCGAGCCTGGATTGCCAGGGGGGACCGTGGGTGACCTCTACATCGTCACCAAGGTGAAGCCCCATCCCTTCTTCGAGCGCAACAACGAGAACCTAACCTGCGAGGTGCCGATAACCTACTGGGAGGCTGCACTTGGGGGAGAGATAGAGGTCCCGTCTCCAGAGGGTAAGCTGGTGAAGATGAAGATACCCCCTTGCACCCAGACGGGTCAAAGGTTTAGACTAAAAGGTAAAGGGATGCCCAAGCTGAAGGGTGGCGGCAGGGGTGACCTCTATGTGAAGGTGAAGGTTCAGACCCCTTGCAACCTCGATCCGCGTTCGGTCAAGCTTCTGAGAGAGCTGGCAGAGGTAGAGGGCAGGAATAACCCCAGGGAAGAGATATTGAGAAAGTACGGGAGGTAGAGAGATGAAAAGGAGCGGCAAAGACAAAAGCCAGCCCCTCTACATGATCGGCACCGTGTCCGAGATGCTGGGGATGCATCCCCAGACCCTGAGGGGCTACGACAGAAAGGGGATACTCTCCCCGAAAAGGAGCGACGGCAACACCAGGCTCTACTCTGAAGAGGACATAGAGAAGCTAAAGTTTATCCTGACCCTATCCAGGGACCTTGGTGTGAACCTGGCGGGGGTTGAGGTGATCATGCGCATGAGAAGCGAGCTCGAAAAGGCCCTGCAGCAGATAGCCCTGATGAAAGACCTCTTCGAGAAGTACACAGGTCAGAACGTAGAAGACGTGATGGGCGAGGGTCTGGTAAAGGTTGACATAACCTCAATAGTGCAGACCAGGTGAAGAACCCTTTCCTCCCGGCTTAGGTCTCCTGCCCCGCCCAAGCCAAGTGTGTTGCCAACCTGGCCCTCGTCCTGGAAAGACAGGGAACCGTTACAAATAAGGGTATTCTTGTAACAAGCCTTAGCAGTGGCTACAGGTATACGCTTTCGCAGGGTGTGGCGTAGGGGAGAACATTTGAGAGCGGCAGGTATCTTTCGCTCATAAAGCTGTACGCACAAGAATAAGACGGCGAAAAAGGAGGGAGCAAACTATGATATCCATGCAGGAGTTTACGGTAAAGGCCCAAGAGGCCATACAGGAGGCGCACAAGGCCGCGCAGGAGCACGGCCATCAGCAGATAGAGCCCGAGCACCTGCTTCTATCCTTGGTGAAGCAGGAGGGAGGCATAGTCTCCTCACTGCTCAGCAAGGTTGGGGCAGACACAGGCCAGGTCACCGCCAGGCTTCAGGACGCACTGCAACGCTATCCCAAGGTAGAGGGAGTGGGAGAGATCTACGTGTCGCAGAAGCTCTCGGCGGTGCTCAACAGGGCCCAAAAGGAGAAGGACGAGCTTAAAGACCAGTACATAAGCACCGAGCACATGCTTCTTGCCATTGCCCACGAGAGTGACAGCTACGCCCACGACATACTCGCATCCATGGGGGTAACCCGGGAGGAGCTATTGAAGGCCCTTGCCGAGGTGCGAGGTCCCCACAGGGTGACCGACCAGGCCCCAGAAGAGAAGTACCAGGCTTTGAAGCGTTATTGTCACGACCTCACCGAGGCGGCCCGCAAGGGCAAGCTCGACCCGGTGATCGGCAGGGACGAGGAGATCCGCAGGGTGATCCACATACTCTCCAGGCGGCGCAAGAACAACCCATGCCTCATCGGCGATGCCGGGGTGGGCAAGACCGCCATCGTGGAGGGTCTCGCCCTGCGCATAGCCAGGGGAGACGTTCCAACCACCCTCCAGGACAAGTCGGTGGTGGCCCTTGACATGGGTGCCCTTGTTGCAGGGGCCAAGTACAGGGGCGAGTTCGAGGACAGGCTGAAGGCGGTGCTGCAAGAGATAGGCCAGTCAGAGGGCCGGATAATACTGTTCATCGACGAGATACACACGGTGGTGGGTGCAGGTGCCGCAGAGGGCTCTATGGACGCGTCTAACCTGTTGAAGACCGCCCTTGCCCGGGGAGAGCTTCACTGCATAGGTGCCACCACAATAGACGAGTACAGAAAGTACATCGAGAAGGACCCCGCCCTCGAGCGCAGGTTCCAGCCCGTGCTGGTGAAGGAGCCATCGGTTGAAGACACAATCTCCATACTGCGCGGGTTGAAGGAGCGCTACGAGATACACCACGGGGTGAAGATAAACGACTCGGCCATAGTAGCGGCTGCCTATCTCTCCCACAGGTACCTGCCCGACCGCAGGCTTCCAGACAAGGCCATAGACCTGATTGACGAGGCGGCGGCCAAGCTGCGCATGGAGATAGACAGCATGCCCTCTGAGCTCGACGAACTCGACCGCAAGATCCGCCAGCTCGAGATAGAGAGACAGGTGGTGAAGAGGGAGAGCGACGCCGCGGCCAAGGAGAGACTCTCAGAGATAGAGAAGGCCTTGGAGGCGCTGAAGGGAGAGTACGAAGAGCTGAAGGCCCATTGGCTATCCGAGAAGTCGGTGATCCAGAAGATAAGGGCATTGAAAGAGGAGATGGACAAGGCCAGGCTCGATCTTGAGCAGGCCGAGAGACACGGTGACCTGGAGAAGGCAGCCCGCCTCAAGTACGAGACCCTTGTGAACCTGCAGCGCCAGATCGAGGACGAGGGCAACCGCCTGGCCCAGATACAGAGCAAGCGCAAGATGCTGAAAGAGGAGGTGAGCGAAGAGGACATCGCCGCCATCATCTCGAGATGGACGGGAATACCCGTTCACAAGATGCTGGAAGAAGAGGCAGACAAACTGCTCAAGATGGAGGAGAACCTGCACAAGCGGGTGGTTGGGCAGGACATGGCGGTTCAGGCCGTCTCTGCTGCCATACGCCGTGCCAGGGCTGGCCTCTCTGATCCCAACAGGCCACTGGGTTCCTTCCTATTCCTTGGTCCCACCGGCGTGGGAAAGACCGAGCTTGCCAAGGCCCTGGCAGAGTTTCTCTTCGACGACGAGAATGCCATGGTGCGCATAGACATGTCGGAATACATGGAGCGCCACTCGGTGGCCAGGCTCATAGGCGCCCCTCCAGGCTACGTTGGCCACGAAGAGGGTGGTCAGCTAACCGAGGCGGTCAGGCGCAGGCCATACTCGGTGGTGCTGCTGGACGAGATCGAGAAGGCACACCCCGAGGTGTTCAACATACTGCTCCAGATCCTCGAGGACGGTCGCCTCACCGACTCGAAGGGCGTTGTGGTGAGCTTCAAGAACACCGTGATCATCATGACCTCTAACCTGGGTAGCGAGTACATCACCGCCCCCGAGGCACCCTTTGGCACCCCTGAGTACCAACAGGCATACCAGAGGATGATGGACCTGGTGATGAACGAGGTGCGTCGCCACTTCAGGCCCGAGCTTTTGAACAGGATAGACGAGATAATCGTCTTCCATTCCCTGGGCGAAGAGCACATCAGGCAGATCGTGCACCTCATGGTGGAGAGGGTGAAGGCAAGACTTAAAGAGCGCAAGATAGAGCTAGAGGTAGAAGACTCTGCCGAAGAGCTCTTGGCTCAGAAAGGGTACGATCCCTCTTACGGTGCCAGGCCCTTGAGGCGCACCATACAGAATCTTCTCGAGAACGAGCTTGCAAATCGCCTCCTTTCGGGAGAGATTAGGGGCGAAGACAGGGTGAGGGTTTTCCGCGACGGAGACGGCCTCGGGTTCGAGGTTGTGCGTCGTGAAGACACCCACGAAAGCGATGAAGTGATCGAGGGAGAGGTGGTGAATGGGGAGTAAACCCCCCAGCGAGTCCTTGAAGAAGGCTAAGAAAGACGAGACCACCCCGTCGGGGGGGGTGGTCTCGGTGGTAGAACAGTACACCAGCCTCTCTGACAAGGACTACCTTGACGACTACCTGCGTAACATCACCAGGTTCGAGCCCCTCACCCCAGACGAGGAGAAGGAGCTTGGCAGGCGGATACAGCAGGGAGACGTAGAGGCGTTGCAGCGGCTGGTGGAGGCCAACCTGAGGTTCGTGGTCTCTATCGCCGCCCAGTACAAGAACCGCGGCCTTTCGTTCCAGGATCTGATCAACGAGGGCAACCTGGGTCTGATTCAGGCAGCAAAGAGGTTCGATCCCGACAGGGGTGTAAAGTTCATCTCTTACGCCGTGTGGTGGATACGCCAGGCCATAATGCAGGCCCTGGCCGAGCAGACAGGAGCGGTGCGCCTGCCCCTGAAGCAGGCGGGCAAGCTCTCGAAGGCCAGGAAGGTGCGCGAGAGGTTTCTACACGAGAAGAACCGGGAGCCCGTGGCAGAAGAGATAGCCGACGAGCTACGGGTATCTGCCAACGACCTTGAAGACATATTCAGGGCCTCAAGGCAGCATCTATCTCTGGAGACCCCCATAGGCCAAGACAACGACACCCCCTTCATGGATCTATTGGAAGGGGGTGCCTTTCCATCATCCGAAGACCTCTTTCTTCAGCAGTCCATGGTCTCCCACGTTGACGAGCTCATCAAGGAGCTTGATCCCCGTGAGCAGATAGTGATCAAGAACCGGTTCGGCCTCGACAACGACACCACCATGACGCTGGGTGAGCTGGGCAAACAGCTTGGGGTGAGCGGAGAGCGGGTGCGCCAGCTTGAGAGCAGGGCCCTTAAGAAACTGCGCAAGTTAGCAGCGGCCAAAAGGTTGAACGATTATCTGAATTGAAAACCCATTCTTGATCTTAAGACGCTGGTTTTGTGGTGGAGAGCCTCGAGGCCGCACTCTGGGCGTTCTACAACAGCGATAGCTTCGAGAAATCGGTGTTGAAAGCGGTGAACCTTGGGGATGATGCCGACACCACCGGCGCAGTCTGCGGCCAGATAGCAGGGGTCTTCTATGGCAAAAAGGGCATACCACAGCCTTTCTTGGAAGGGCTCTGCAAGAGGAGCCTGGTGGAGGGCTTTGCCCGTCGTCTCTTTGTGGCTGCCCAGCACAGGTGAGACTGTTCACTCACCGCTGCCTGCCCAGGGTTTCTCCAACAGCAGCAGAAACTCCCTGTTCTTTCCCTCCCGCTGCCTGGGGGCCTCCATGCGGCCTGCCACCTTGAACCCCAGGTTTTGGGCGCAAGAGGCCACTCGCTCCACCGCCTCTTCTTGCATGGCCGGGTCTTTCACTATGCCCCCCTTACCCACCTGCCCTTTGCCCACCTCGAACTGGGGTTTCACTAAGAGCACAGCCTGGCCACCGGGGGACAGCACCTCCCGGATCACGGGGAGCACCTTTGTTAGGGAGATGAAGGAGAGGTCGGCTGTGAGCAGCGAGATCTCTTCGCCGAACTCTCTTCCTGTAAGGTGGCGCACGTTGGTCTTCTCCATCACCACCACCCTTGGGTCCCTGCGCAGGCTCGGGTCGAGCTGACCGTAGCCAACGTCAACGGCATAGACCAGCCGGGCACCGTTCAACAGCAGGCAGTGGGTGAACCCACCGGTGGAGGCACCGAAGTCTGCCGCCACCTTGCCCTTAACATCGAGGTTGAACCCCTCGATGGCGGCAGAGAGCTTCACCCCTCCCCAGCCCACGTAGGGGATTCTCTGGGTAACCTCTATGCACACATCTTCGGGGAGCTGCTGACCAGCCTTCTCCACCGGAAGGCCGTCTGCCTTAACCAGACCTGCCATGATGAGGGCCTTGGCCTTCTCCCTGCTGGGGGCGAGTCCCCGCTCAACCATCAGCAGGTCTGCCCGTAGTCTCTTGGGTTTTTCAGCCTTCAAGTATCCCTGGTAGTTCCTCGGGGATCTCAGTGGCGCTGGTTGCCGCCTCGATGTTCTCTTTAAGGATTGCCTCGTAAACCTCTTTGCGGTGAACAGGAAGGTCGCGGGGGGCTTCTATGCCCAGTTTTACCGACTTTCCGCTTATCTCTACCACCTTCACCTCGATGTTGTCTCCAATGAAGATGCTCTCGTTTATCTTTCGCGTGAGAACCAGCATCTTCGCATCAATCCTTGAGAACCCTGTGTTTTGTGGAGTACTCGCTCTCCACCAGCACCAGTTGTTTCCCCAGTCTCTCCTTCTGGTTGATCACCACCGGGGCCTTCAGGTTGGCGGTCATCTTCTTGGGCTCGTTGTGTGGAATGACCAGTATGGTCCAGACCTGGGCGTCTGTGGGCTCAGAGATCTTCAGCCTTGCGGCCTCGTCCTGTGTCATGGTCACTCTGTAACTGGGCTCCACAAGCTGGGCTGGCAGCAATACGAAGGCCAGGGCGGGATCGTCAACAGACTGTAGCCACTTGAAGGGGGTAACGCCCCCCTTCGTCTTGTGGTCGAGCAGCACGAAGCGCCTTGCGTGGGGAAACCCGATTATGGGATCCACCATCGAGATCACGTCTTTCTCGTCAACCTCGAGGGTACCGAATCTCGTCGTCTCTATCTCCACTGTTCCTCCTCGCGAACTCCCTGTGGTCTCTTGGGTTCTAATACAGGGAGGCGTAGAGGGCAAGAAAGGTGAGCGGGAAGGGCAACGGTTCTTTACAATGGCTTGCCTTTCCGGGTAAATGGGGTGCCATGGACAGGATACTGATGATCGTCATAGACGGGCTTGGAGACCAGGCCCAGGACGACTTGGGGCGGCGCACCCCGCTGCAGGTGGCGTACACCCCCAACCTGAACCACCTTGCCTTGCTGGGTGGATGCGGCCTTTACCACGGGTTGGGCTCTGGGGTGATACTGCCCAGTGACCTGGCCCACTTCTTGCTCTTGGGTTACCCTGTGAACCAGTTTCCGGGAAGGGGGTACCTGGAGGCACTGGGTGCTGGCATGGATACCCCACCCAACACCGCCTTCTTCGTGGCCCAGGGTTGCTGGATAGACGACAGGGGCACACTGGTCGAGAGCCGTGCCCAGTTGGATCCTGACCAGTGGAATGCGGTGCTCGACTCCATACCCACCACCATGCACCACGGGGGCCAGCGCCTAACCCTTCATCCCGTTGGGCCCGGAGAGGCCATCGTAGAGGTAGAAGGGGGTTCCCACGAGGTTAGCGACACCCATCCCCTGGTTCCGGGCTCCCCTGCGTTGAGGGCCGAGCCCTTCGAGAAGGGCAACGAGAAGGCCAGGGCCACTGCAGAGCTCTTGAACCGTTACCTGGTCGAGGTTCACCGGCAGCTTCTCTCCCGTCATCCCCAGAGAGGGCTGGGGGTAGATGGTGGGCAGGGTATGAACGCCATTCTCACCTGGGGGGGCGGCAGGTTTCGTATCTTAGAGAGCCTTGAGGAGAGATGGGGGCTCAAGGGTGCCTCGTTGGCAGCGGGAAGCGCCTACAAGGGTCTCTCCCTCGCCCTGGGCATGGACCACGAGGAGCTTCCAGAGCTTAAAGACCCCGGCGACGATCTGCTCAAAAGACTGCAAAGGGCAGAGAGGCTGCTGGAGGACTACGACCTCATCTACCTGCACGTGATGGCCATTCACAGGGCGGCCCACACCAGAAACCCCTGGAACAAGGTTGAGGCCATAGAGTCCCTGGACAGGGCCCTGCCCTACCTTGCCGAGAGGTTCGTGACCCAAGATGGCCTGCTCACGGTGATCACCGGTGACCACTCCATCCCCTCTTCGGGTTTCATGCTTCACAGCGGTGAGCCAGTGCCCCTGCTCATCATCGGTAACAAGGTGAGAAGGGGAGAGACCCGCACCTTCGACGAGGTGGCGGTGGCCCAGGGCTCCCTGGGATTCCTTAGGGGGGCAGAGTTGATGCACACCATTCTGAGCTACACCGGCAGGGGAAACATGTTCGGCAGGTACCAGGGCCCCCAGCACCGTCCCTACTTCTCACCCCAGCAGGCGGCCCCCATGCCCTGGTGGGAGTGACGGCCCCTACCCTTTAAGGGCGTTCTCCACCACCCTTGCCAGTTCCTGCATGGTGAAGGGCTTGGGCAGGGCGCCGACGAAACCGTAATCCTTGAAGTTTGTGACCGCCTCGTCCGAGGTGGCCACGCTGGTTATCACCACCTTGGCCTTGGGATCTATCTCCAGTATGGCCTTGCAGGTCTCCCTTCCGTCCATGCCATCGGGAATGAGCAGGTCGAGAATCACCAGATCGAAGGGGCTGTTCTTGCCCTTCGCCTTCTGGAACTCCCTCACCGCCTCTTCTCCAAAGGAGCACCCCACAACGCAGTAACCCAGGTTGGTGAGCAGGGTGGTGAACAGTTCCCTCTGGTAGGGGTCGTCCTCAAGTACCAGTATCTTGCCCCTGGCCCCCATGCAGACCCTCTCTGTCTCTTCCCCTGCAGGCAGGTAGATGGTGATTGTGGTTCCTTCCTCTGGCTTCGATTCCACCTCTATCTCTCCCCCGTGCCGTTTCACCACCGAGTAGGCGATGGAGAGGCCAAGCCCGCGGCCCAGCTCCTTGGTGGTGAAGAAGGGGTCGAACACCTTTGGCAGTATGGCTGGGGGTATCCCCTTGCCGGAGTCGCTTATTGAGACCTTAACGTAGCTACCTGGAGTGAGTGTTGTCGCCCCCTCTTCCCCGCCAGAGACCTCAATGTTCTCGGCCTTGATGGTAATGGTGCCCTTGCCCTCCAAGGCCTCTAAGGCGTTATCCAGCACTGCGGTGCAGGCGTGGATGAGCTGGTGGTAGTCTCCCTTCACCCCTTTGAGCCCCGGTGATACCTCGATGGCAAACTTCACCTTCTCCCTGTCCGTTCTCTCCATCACCTCTCTCACGCAGCTTGTGAGAAGCTCTTCGAGGTTGATGTCAGAGAGTACCGGCGTGCCCCCAGGAGAGAGCATGATCAGCTTTCTCGCCAAGGTGGCGGCCCTCATCACCGCCGCCTCGGCCTTTTCGAGCATCTCGTCGGCCTTCACCGACACCCCCATGTCGCGGGCAAGGGTGATGCTTCCCACCACCACGGCTAGGATGTTGTTGAAGTCGTGGGCTATTCCCGAGGCCAGTTCTCCTATTGCGCTCAGCTTGTTCACCTGCAGCATCCGCTCCTGCAGCTCCGTCTCCCTGGTGATGTCCCTGCAAGAGACCAGGATCTGGTGGCCCTTTCCGTGGTGACGTGCCACCCTGCTCGCCACTGCCTCTACCCACACTAACTCACCGTCAGAGCGCTTAAACAGCCACTTGAACCTTGTCTCTCCCCTCACCAGGGCGTCTGTGGCGCGTGCGTTGAACCTCTTGAACGAGGGCTGACCGTCGGGCTGGTTTTCGGGAGACAGGTTTGCGGGATGGGTGAGCAGGCCCCTCTCGTCTTCAATGCCCAGCAGCCTGGCCATTGCCTGGTTGAAGTCGGTTATTCGCTCTCCGTTGAAGGTGAAGATTGGATCTGGCGAGTTGTGGAAAAGCACCCTGAACTTGCGCTCAGACCTCTCCACCTTGGACGTGTATCCGTACACCTTTGAGGTGCCCAGCAGGATCAGCACCAGCCCCGCAAGCCACTCGAACAGGGTCACCACTATGGTGCGGTAGGTCTCTTTTTTGGCAAGGGCCTTGTATGGGGCCAGGGGAACGTAGAGGCTTATTCCCCCCCTGATGTCCCCCTCCTTGTAGCCCTGTTTTGCGTGGCACTTCAGGCACACCCTCTCGGTCTTCAGGGGCAGCATGAGGCGAAGGGCAGGCTGCCCTTTAAATACCACCTTCTCTGAATACTCCTTCACCCCCTTCTCGAAGAGCCTTAGGGCCTTTCTCTCCCACTGGTCCGGCGCGTTCACGGGGTTTATGGGTTTAAGGCTGGTGATGTGCCCCTGTATTCCCAGCCTCTCCTTCTGGATCTCGAACACCTGTCGGGTCATGTAGGCTGGATTAACCTTGGTGAGCTGCCTGCCCGATGGGGTGGCGATATCCCTCTCTGGCACCTTCAGGTAGGGGTTTGGAGGGGTGTTGCGGGACACGGGGGCATAGACACCGCCGTGCCTCGCGTTCCACGACCTGAAGAGAATGGTGTCCTCGATGAGGGCCCTGGCAGTTAGCTTCGCAGACTCGATGTAAGAGTTTTCAATGTAGTGTACCGTGTAGAGGCACGAGGTGGCCATACCCACCGTCCAGATGAAGATTACCACGAGTCCCCAGGCAACCACGGTTCTCTTGGTGGTTTCTCTGATCAAGGTTCCTTCCCCTTCAGTTGCTGCTCCCCCAAGCGCGTTTTAACCTATTGAAGGAGCCCCTTGAAAAAGTCAAGAGAGGTTGCCTTGATTATTTCCTCCTGGTAGATGATGCCCCTGTTATGGATGGCTTCAGTGACCTGCATACCCACACGGTTTACAGCGACGGGGTGTTGATTCCCGCGGAGCTTGCAAGAAGGGCCCTGGTGAAGGGTATTACCCACCTCGCCATAACCGACCACGGCGACAGCAGCAACCTTGACCTGATAGTTCCCAGGGTTGCCCGCCTATGCCGCGAGCTGAACGGCTTGAAGCTGGGAATATCGGTGATTCCAGGCATAGAGCTCACCCACGTGCCGCCGCCGCTCATCGCCCCCCTGGTGGAGAGGGCCAGGTCCATGGGGGCCTCAATAGTGGTGGTGCACGGAGAAACGGTGGTAGAGCCCGTGGCCCCTGGCACCAACCGCGCGGCGGTGGAGGCTGGGGTTGACATACTGGCGCACCCGGGGCTCATCTCGGTGGACGAGGTTGAGCTTGCAGCAGAAAGGGGGGTGGCCCTTGAGATCACAGGAAGACCTGGGCACGCCTTCACCAACGGCCACGTGGCCGCCCTTGCCAGAGAGGTGGGGGCCACCTGCGTCTTCAACACCGACAGCCACCAGCCCCGCGACCTGATGGACAGGAATATGGCCTTGAAGGTGCTGAGGGGTTGCGGGTTGAACCTTGATGAGGCAGAACAGGTGCTTGCCAATTCGCTGAAACTGGCCGAGGAGAGACTGAAAGAGATGAGAGGAGAGTAGAGGGAATGGCCAAGAAGAAAAAGAGGAAAGAGGTAACGGATCCAGACGAGTTCGTGTTGACCCTGTCGTCGGCCTTCACCTACCTGCTGGAGCACAAGCTGCTCCTGGTGGGGGGGATACTGGCGATACTGGTGGTGGTTGTTGGTGTGGGAGGCACCACCTACTACCGTAACTCTTACATCCAGAAAGCCTCCATGGAGTTTGGAGACGCACTGCAGTACTTCCACGCAGGGGCAGACACCAACCCGGTGAACGCCACCGCATTGCAAGGGGCGCTCGAGAGGTTCAAGGACGTGGCCAAGAGCTATTCGTTGTCGCCCTTTGCCAGGTTCTCCCGCCTCTACGAGGCGAGGTGCTACCAGTTGCTGGGAGATAACGAGAAGGCAGAGGCCGCCTACAAAACCGCCCTTGCCAGGCTAAAAGAGAGCTCTATCTCGGTGCCATGGAAGGTCACCCTTGCCATGCTTGACGAGAAGGAGGCAAATAGTCTCGATGCCATGCTGGGCAAGGGAGGGGTGATGATGGAGCCCTACATCAGGTACTCCCTGGCCATGCTCTACGAGACCAAGGGTGAGAAGAAGAAGGCCATAGAGGAGCTCAAAAAGGTGAAAGACCAGTTCCCCTCTTCCGCCTTTGCCGAGGATGCCCGAAGGGCCCTCAACCTTCTGCAGGGAAGTTAGTCATGGGCGGGCACCGGCTCTTTCTGTCGGGGGACGAGGCCATCGCCAGGGGAGCATGGGAGGCGGGGGTGAAGGTTGCCGCGGCCTACCCTGGCACTCCCAGCACAGACATAGTTGACTCCATTGCCAAGTACCCAGAGGTGTACGCCCAATGGTCGCCAAACGAAAAGGTGGCCATGGAGGTGGGCATAGGGGCCTCCAGGGCAGGGATGAGGGTGCTGGTGGCAATGAAGCACGTGGGACTAAACGTTGCTGCAGACCCTTTCATGACCTTCTCTTACACGGGGGTGGGTGGTGGAACGCTAATCGTTAGCGCCGACGACCCCCACATGCACAGCTCCCAGAACGAGCAGGACAACCGTCCCTACTCCCGCATGGCATCGGTGCCCATGATCGAGCCTGCAGACTCAGAGGAGTGTCGCAGGCTTGCGGCCTTCTCGTACGGGTTAAGCGAGAGGTACGACACCCCCGTGCTGATGAGAATCACCACGAGGATTGCACACGGCAAGGGGCCTGTTCTTCCAGGTGAGAGGGTTGAGGCAGAGCCCGTGGACTCCTGGCATCCGGATACACAGAAGTGGGTGATGCTGCCCATCAATGCCAGGGTCAGGCATGCCAAGATGTTGGAACGCATGGAGCTGCTAAAGGAGTTCTCGGAAGAGTGGGAGGAGAACAGGGTCTTCAACATGGGGGGTGACCCTGAGATAGGGTTCATATCCAGCGGAATCCCCTACCAGTACGTGAGGGAGGCCTTTCCCCATGCCCCCGTCCTGAAGCTGACAATGACCCACCCCCTTCCCACCCGAAAGATTTTGGACTTTGCCAAGAGGGTGAAACGCCTCTACGTGGTTGAAGAGCTTGAGCCCTTCCTGGAGACGGCCATCAGGGCCATGGGGATAGAGGTGGTGGGTAAAGAGGCCTTCCCTCGCCTTGGTGAGCTATCGCCCGAGCTGGTTTACAAGGGGGTTGCGGGGGAAGAGAAACGGGTGCAGGTTAGTGTGCCCCAGGGGCTTCCACCCAGGCTTCCCACCCTTTGCGCCGGTTGTCCCCACCGGGGGGTGTTCACTGTGCTCAGAAAGCTTAAGGCCATGGTGATGGGAGACATCGGCTGCTACACCCTGGGCGGGCTCCCCCCCCTCAGCGCCCTTCATGCCTGTGTATGCATGGGTGCTGGCATAGGCATGGCCCACGGTGCCACCATGGCAGGCGCCCCTTCTGAGAAGACCGTGGCAATCATCGGCGACTCCACCTTTCTCCATTCTGGGATAACCGGGGTGATGGACATCGTTTACAACAAGGGGGTGGCAACTGTGATCGTTCTTGACAATGCCACCACCGCCATGACGGGAAAACAGGACCACCCGGGTACAGGTGTCACCCTGAAAAAGGAGAAGACGAAAAAGGTCTCCATCGAGGCCGTTTGCAGGGCGGTGGGGGTCGATAGGGTGCGCTACATTGACCCATACGACTTGGAGGAGACCGAGAGGGTGCTGAAGGAGGAGCTTGCCGCCAGGGAGCCATCTGTGGTCATCACCACCAGGCCGTGCACCCTCATCACCAAGGAGCGCCCCGGGGTGGTTTACGAGGTGGACGAAGAGCGGTGCATAGCCTGTGGAAAGTGCTCCAGCGTGGCCTGCATGGCCGTGTTTCTTACGGGGAAGAACGGGGATAGGGTGGCCAAGGTGGATCCCCTTCTCTGCTACGGCTGCGGGGTGTGCGCCCAGGTGTGTCCGGTGAACGCCATCGTTGCTTCAAACGGCTCAAAGCGAGGATAACGGGATGAATAACGACCACTACAATCTTCTGTTTGCAGGGGTGGGTGGCCAGGGAGTGTTGCTCGCCTCCGAGGTTATTGCGGCGCTGGCCATGCATCAGGGGTGGGACGTGAAGAAGAGCGAGATCCACGGCATGGCCCAGAGGGGCGGCAGCGTGGTCTCCTTCGTGCGCATCTCGAAGACCCAGGTCTTCTCGCCCATAATCCCCCTTGGCCAGGGCCACTTCCTGGTCTCCTTCGAGGAGTTAGAGACCCTGAGGTACCTCGACCACATGTCCACCGAGGGCCTGGTGATCATGAACACCACCCAGGTGAATCCCATGACGGTGCTCTCTGGCGACTTCACTTACCCTCAGAACGTCGCCGGCCTGATCAGGGAGCAGCTTAGGCTGGTGGAGGTTGACGGAATAGCACTGGCCCATAGGGCCGGTAACCCCAAGGCGGTGAACACGGTGCTGCTCGGTGTGTTGTCGAAGCACCTGCCCTTCTCGGAAGAGCAATGGAGAGAGACCTTTCACCAGGTGGTACCCCCCAAGCTGCTCCAGCTTAACCTTAACGCCTTCCAACTGGGACGGGAGCTTGAGTGACAGTGGCGGCCCCCTGCGGGGCAGGGGGCCTTGCATCACCTGGCCAGTTCCAACACCCTCTCGATGAGCTCGGTGGTGTACTCTTTGTAGCCCCAGTGAAAGGCGAGCCTGTTGGCGTTCTGGGCCAGGGCAGGAATGTCACCTGCTGGAATCCCGGCCTCCGACAGCCTGATGGGACAGCCCACCTCGCTAAGCCACTCTTCGAAGGCGGCTATTCCTTCGTCCACGCCCTTCACCCCCAGCACATCAGATGCAAACCTGCCCATCTCTTCTGACTTACCATGGCGCATCACCTTCATCCATGCAGGCATCACTATTGCCAGGCCTGCCCCGTGGGCGATGTCGTAAAAGGCGCTAAGGGCGTGCTCTATTGCGTGGCAGGGCAGTATTGGGGCAGGGCTGACCCCGCACCAGGTGAGCCCCGAAAGGGCCAGGGACGAGGCCCACATCAGGTCTGCCCTGGCGTTGTAGTCGTCTGGCCTTTGCTGTGCCTGGGGGGTTCTTTTCACAATGGTGCGCATCAGGGTCTCCATGATGCCCTCAGGGATGGGGGAATCCAGATCGTCGCGGTTCATGTAAACCTCGAAGACGTGGGATAGGGCGTCAACCGCCCCGTAGGCGGTCTGGTCTGCAGGCACCGTGAAGGTGAGTGTGGGGTCCAGGATTGACGCCTTGGGAAAGAGGTGGGGCGAGCGAAAACCGTACTTTGCCTTCTTCTCCTCGTTGGTCACCACCAGGCCGGCGTTCATCTCTGAACCCGTTCCGCAGATGGTCAGAACGGTAACAACGGGAAGGGCCGCCTTGATGGTCTGGGTGAACTCGAAGAACTCCCACACGTCACACTGGGCCAGGGCCCCCGCGGCTATGGCCTTAGATTCGTCGATCACCGAGCCTCCACCAACCGCCAGCACCAGGTCAACACCCTCGCGCTTTGCCTTCTCCACGCCCTCTCTCACGTGGGGTAGCACGGGATTGGGCTTGACCCCCCCGTGCTCGACCCAGGGGATACCCTCTTTTTTTAGCAGTCCCGTGATGGTGTCGTAGAGGCCCGTCTTCTTGATTGAGCCCTTACCGTAAACCAGAAGCACCTTGCTACCGCCGTGCTTCTTCACCAGCTTGCTTAACCTATTAACCTGGCCCTCACCAAACACCACCTCTGTGGGGTTCCAGAAGACGAATGGCTGCATTCTCCACCTCCCGTTTTTAGCTCTTCCCCTTATTTTACGCCTCTTGCCCCTGCCTTCAAGCCGAGGAGCCTGCGGTAGAGGTACGAGGTGGCCCTTGCCATCTCCTGAATGGAGAAGAGCCTGGTCTGCCGTTGCCTGGCTTTTAGCCCCATCCTTATTCTCATCCTGGGATTGGACAGAATAAGCAGCATGCTATTACGGGCAGCCCCGCTGTTCCCTGATGGCATGAGCAGTCCCGTCTCTTTGTGCACAACCGCCTCTTCTGCCCCTCCCACCCTGGTGACCACCGGGGGAGTGGCCACTGACATGGCCTCGAGGATCACGTTGGAGAACCCCTCTTTCAGCGAGGTGAGCACGAGGCAGGCAGACGAGCGTAGTATCCTCTCCACGTCGTCCCTCACCCCGGTGAACACCACCCTGCTCAGGCCCTGCTCTCTTGCGGCGGCCTTCAGCTCCTCCTGCAGGGGGCCGCCGCCCACCACCAGCAGCCACGCATTTGAGACCCGGCTTTCTACCCCCTTCCAGCCATCAAGAAGTATGGGTAGCCCCTTCTGGGGCACCAGCCTGGCCACGCAGGAGACCACCAGGGAGTAGGAAGGTATGCCCAGCTCGTTCAGGATGTTTTCAGGTGGCTGGTGGCCGGTGTCTGCAGGCACCCCGTTGTGCACCACAGAGGTTCTCTCGGGGTCAGCGCCTGTCTCGGTCAGGTACTCCCTCCACACCTCTCGCGAGACCGTCACCGTGTGCGAGCGGAAGGGGGCCAGCAGCGCGTCGGTGCGTTTCTGCCTGGTGGAGTCCCAGTGCCCCAGGTTGTGGATGTTGGCCACCACCACGGGCACCTGTGCCAGCAGGGCCGACACCGTTGCCGATGCGTTGGGGCGGTACATGTGGCTGTGCACCACCATGGCCTTGCACTTTATTAGATGAAAGGCCAGCCTGAGCAGGCTTTCTGGGTGAAACCTGCCCTTGAATGGTATGGTGGTGACGGGTATGCCAGCCTCTTCGAACCTCTCTGCCAAGGGGCCCCTTGAGTGTATGCACACCACCTCGCAGTCAAAATCGTCCTTCAGCTCTTTGAGGACGGCGAGAAGCCTCTTCTCTACTCCGCCAACGTTGAGGTACGAGATCACCCGAACCACCTTGGGCCTGTCACCCATCCAGCACCTCT